>JBOGJQ010000232.1:0-1595 GCA_050745405.1 Thermoanaerobaculia bacterium
GGCACCGCGCGCGGCCCGTGCGGATGTTCCGCTCGATCGATGCGTACGCGGTCGAGATGACGGCCGCGGAGGCCGAAGCGCTCCGGAGCAAGCCGGGGGTGCGGTGGGTCGAGCCGGAGTACGAGGCGTACCTCCTTCGCTCCCGTAGCACGGCCACCACTCCGCGGCGGGCCGCGGAGCCCGCGAGGCCGGCGACGCACGACTCGATCAGCACCGCGCAGTCGGTCCCCTGGGGGATCGATCTCGTTCGCGCGGAGGAGCTCTGGGCGCACACCCGCGGTGATACGGTTCGCGTCGGCGTGGTCGACACGGGGATCGATTTCGCGCACATCGATTTCCGCGCGGTGACCAGCGGCCGGAGCCGGCTGATGCGCCGTCCCCCGTTCGGATTCGACTTCGTCAACAACGACACGGACCCGAGCGACGATCTGGGACACGGCACGCACGTCGCGGGGACGATCGCCGCGGCGGACAACGCGTACGGCGTCATCGGCGTCGCCCCGGAGGTCGAGCTCCACGCGCTGAAAGTGCTCGGGTCGGACGGCAAGGGAACGTCGACCAACGTCGTCCGCGCCATCGACTGGGCGATCGAAAACGACTTCGACGTCCTCAACTTCTCGCTGGGATTCGACTCGCCGCCGCCGGGACCGATCGCCGTGAAAGAAGCGGTCCAGCGCGCGGTCGAGGCGGGCATCGTTTTGGTCGCCGCGAGCGGGAATGACTTCGAAGACGGTGCCGTTGGCCTCAGCTATCCCGCGGCGTTCGAGGACGTCATCTCCGTCGGCGCGATCGAGGAGGACGAGTCGATCGCGACCTTTTCGCAGCGCGGCACCGGACTCGATGTCGTTGCTCCGGGAGTCGGCGTTCTTTCGGTGGCACGCGTGGGAACGGGACTGTCGGCAACGATGATTGCGGAAGCCGTACAGATAAGTGACGTACGTCCCTTCATTGGCTCCGCCATCGGGGAAGTGACCGGCGAATACGTGTACTGCGGCATCGGTAAACCCGACGAGTTTCCGAGCACGACGCGCGGGCGAATCGCTCTCATCAGGCGAGGTGAGCTCACATTCAATGAGAAAGTTCGCAATGCAAAGGAAGCCGGCGCCACGGGGGTCGTGATCTTTAATCATAGCGCTTTCGGCGTTAACGGAACACTCCTCCGTCACGATACAAGTGGTGCGGTTCTCGCGGAAGATGCCGCTTACGACTGGCCGGTCGCAGTATCGATTTTGAGGGATGAAGGGGAAGCTCTCCGTGAAGCAGAGCCGGGATTGATCACAATCGGAGTGGATGATCATTCGAATTGGAGCTGGAGCAACGGCACATCGATGGCGTCGCCGCACGTCGCCGGCGTGGCCGCGCTCCTTCGCGCGCTGGCGCCCGATGCGACGCCTGCCCAGATCGAGATCGCGATCAACGCCGGCGCCCGCGACGCCGGAACGCCGGGATGGGACGAGACGTTCGGAGCCGGCATCGTCGATGCCTGGGGCGCCGCGCACGCGCTCGCACCCGAGCGCGTTCCCGCGACACCCTGACGAGGACAAGGAGCGAGCGGTGAAGCGACTGATCCCGGCGACGATTCTCGTTCTCATGGC
>JBOGJQ010000233.1:0-14254 GCA_050745405.1 Thermoanaerobaculia bacterium
CCACCGTCCATGCGCCGCTCGCCCCCGCCCCGCCGAAGGCGCCGCCCCCGCCGCTCCATCCGCGCGCGGCGCTGCTCGAGGACGAGCCGAAGGTGGTGGGGCTCGCGCCGATCCCGCGGGCGGCGCCGCCGAACGCCTCGAACCACTTCGAGGCTTTCTCGTTGAGGCCGAACGCGAGGATGTAGGGGAACCAGGCGTCCTCCAGGTTCGGGTCGGGCCGCTCGAGCTCCCGCGAGAACCACGCGCGCGCCGCCGCGAGCTTTTTCCGGAACGCGAGCGCCTCGGGCTCCTGCGTCGACCGCGCCGCGGCGAGACCGACGCTCGTCACGAACGCCGTCGCGAGCACGGCCGCGATTTTGAGAGCGACGAACGCGGGGAAGATCAGAATGGCCGCCGCCGCGACCAGACCGCCGATCGCGACCGGGATCAGGATGTAGCGCGCCTGCTTCGTTCCGTAGTCGATCCGCTGATGCCACGTGTGCCCGATGATGCCGGCCATCACGCCGAGAAAGAACGTCCCGACCGCGAGAACGAACGGGAGCGGGCCCGCACCGGCGACCGAGAACGCCCACGGGACGAGCGCCACCAGGAAGAGCCCCACCGGAATGAGGCAGCTGGCGCCCGCCCTGTTCGGCCTCGGTCCCTCGAACTGTCGCGCCTCGTCCTTGACGTCGTGGCGGATCCGGCCCGCGGGATCGAACCCTTTCGACTTGTAGTGCTCCTTGATCGCCGAGGTGCTCGTCGTGTCTCCCGAGAAGAAGAGGCCGTCGATCAGCTTCCGCTCGTAGCCGCCGAGCGACTCGCGCGGCACCTTCAGGGTCAGACGCATCTCGGGATCGCCGTCGGAGCCGGTGATCTCGCTCTCGAGCTTCTTTTCGGCGACGAGGCGCGCGAGGAGCGCCGAGACCTCGGGCGCCTGAACGTCGCGATCCCACACCGCGCCGGCGACCTCGGCGCGCAGGGGGAGGAGGTGCCGCTCGATCCAGCCGCGATCGACGCCGGGCAGCGGTTCCAGCCGGCCGAGCGCGCGCTCGCGACCGAGAAAGCGGCGCCACATCAGAAAGGGGATCGCGGCGAGAAAGAAGAGAAGGATCGCCATCGCGATCCGCGGGTCCCTCCGCGCTTCCGGCGCTCCCGCGCCCGTGTACTCGAGCGGCACCGTCACGACGGCTGACTCGCCCGGCGGGACGTTCGTCTGCTCGCGATGGACGGGGTTCTCCTCCGCGCGCCACGCGTCGTCGAACCGGAGGTCGAGCGTGAAGCGCTTCACGATGCCGTCGCGGTCGGGGAAGAGAAAGGCGTGATCGAGCAGGTACGCGTCGCCGCGCGTCTGGAGAATATTCTCGAGGGAGTAGTCGAGGACGTACGCGATCTCGCGTGCGTCGAACGGCGGATCGGAAGGGAGGCGGCTCCGCCAGCGGAGCGTCTTCGAATCGGTGAAGGCGAACTCGTCGACGTCCGAAAGATCGCCGGAACGAAGCGGGACGAGCGCGCCGGTCTCGTCATCGATCCGCGCAATTCCGTGCAGCTCGAGCTCCTGCCCCGGCTCGAGACGAAAGATGCGCTCGCCGCCGTTCCAGTCACCGTCGAACACCATCCGCTGCGTCTCGCGGACGCGGAGGCGCCCCTCGGCATCGAGGTGCGCCTCGACGCCGACTTCGTTCCAGTAGAGCGAGCGCGCCGCGGCTGGCGTCGTCAGCAGCAGCGCGGCGACCACGAAAACGGCATGACGGATGTGCATGCCGAATTGTAACGAGTCGGGAGTCATCACTCCCGACTCGTGACGAATGTCCGCTACCTTCTCGAAACGACCCTCACCCGCCCGCCTTCATTCGTGATCGCGACCGAAGCGCTCGATCCGGTTCGCCCCGGGATTCCGAGGATGACGACCGAGCCGGTCGCCGTGCCGGCGGGAGTCGTCGCGGCGGCGGCTACCGGGCGTTGCACCGACCGGTCGCGGCCGTCCGGCGCCGGCGTCACGCTGTCCTGGACCGGTGCGGCGGCAAACGGATCGAAAAACGGCTGTCCGGCCACGCCAGGTGCGAGTGTCGTCCCCGCCACTCCCGCGCCGATCGTCGCATTGGAAAAGAGCGGATTCACCGGCCCCGCGATGCCGGGTGCGAACGTCGTCCCCGCAACGCCGGGCTGCGTGAGGAGAGGAAAGGCGCTCGGATCCGCGACACCCACGTTTACGAGGGGGGTCGTAAGCCCGCCGTTGAGCGGCGCGACTTCGACGATCGCCGGCTGCGTCACCGCGGCCGGCCGCCCCGGTCCTGCGATGCCCGGGCGCGCCAGCGGGTCGAATGTGAGGGGGTTTGCCGGTCCGGCGATGCCGGGCCGCGTGGTCGGATCGAATGTCAGTGGATTCGCCGGCCCCGCGATACCGGTGGCCGGGCGGATGTTGTCGGGCGTGATCGGTCCGGAGACCGGGACGGTCTGCGCGCGTGCCGTGAACAGCGCAGGCGCGGCCGCGACGGCGGCAGCGAGACCGAGGATCCGGACGCACGATGGGACAGCGTACGCTCGAGTGCGCATGGCGTCCTCCTTCGTACTAATAACTCGCAAAGGGCGTACCTGTTTCGTTGTTCGTTGTTCGTTGCTCGTTGTTCGTTGTTCGTCGCCTTGACGCCCGTCATCCTGAGCGAGCGCGGCTGGGCGGGTGTGAAGCGAAGGATCTCCTCAGCTGCGACTCAGACTCGCCGCGATGCTCGGATCGAGACGCGGCTGAGGCGACCAACGATCAACGAACAACGAACAACGAACAACGAACGGTAACGGACCGGTTTACAAACGATGCCGAGCCCGGTATAAAAGAACAAGTCCAAACCCCGATGCGCTCCTTTCCGCTTTTGTGCGGTCTCCTCCTGGTCGCGGCCGTCGCGACGGCTGCGGAAGAGCTCGATCCGCCCATCCTCCTTCTCGGCACCGATCCCGGAACTCCGATCGCCGACGTCTTCCGGACTTTCGGTGCGGCGGAGATGCGGACGATCCGGATGGAAGGGGAGACGCGGTGCGACGATCTCGCCTACCGGATGAACGAGGACGAACTCGTCATCGCGCGGTTCGTCGACGGCGCTCTCGACGAGGTGCTTCGCGCGCGAGCGCAGACGCCGGCGCCGCCGGTCGAGGAGCTCACGGTCGCGGAGCTGAAGCGGCGCGGCCGGATCGCGATGGCGAAGCTCGGCTGGACGGCCGAGCAGATGGTGACGTGGCTGATGCCCGACGCGATCGTCCCCGAGGACGCGCTCCAGAGGGCGCGGGCGGACTGGAAGGGCGGCGACGTCTGGGTGTATCGGATCGGTCCCTACCTGACGCACGTCCGGGTGCGCGAGGGCCACGTCGCGGAAATCGCCGACCGGCTCCTCGGGCGCGACGAGAACACCCCTGCGCCGCGGATCGCCTCGCAGTAAGATCGGCGGCCATGAGGCCGATTCTTCTTCTCCTCCTCGCCGCTCTCTCAACGCCCTCTTCCGGATTCGCCGCCGCCGGGGATGATGTCGCCGCCGCGCGCGCGGTGTTCGAAGCGAACCTCGCTGCGATCGCCGCGCGTGACCGCGACGCGTATCTCGCGACGTATCTGCAGTCGCCGCGGCTCGCGCGCACGGGACCGGCGGGCTTCGCGCTCGGGTGGGAAGACCACGTACGGAGCGCGGGGGAGGCGTGGCCCGACACGTTCGAGGCGCGAGATCTCCGTCTCGTTTCGATCCGGCCCGGCGTCGTCTACGGCACGTACCGCTACCGGGTGCGCTACGGCGACGACGAGCAGACGGGGCTCTCGGAGCGGCTCTTCGTCGAGACGCCCGAGGGGTGGAGGATCGCGATGACGAGCGCGTTTCCCGCGCCGCCGGGAACGCCGCCGCCGCCCGTCGCTCTCGCCGGCGCGACGCTCGTGAGCCCCGGACGCGAAACCGTGCGCGACGCTCTCGTCGTTCTTCGTGACGGCCGCATCGAGTGCGCCGGCTCGCGCGAAGGGTGCGCCGCGGCGGCCGAGGGGATCGACGTCGTCGACGTGTCGGGGTTGTGGATCACGCCGGGACTCGTCGACGCGCACGTGCACTACTCGCAGACCGGATGGGCCGACGGACGTCCCGACGCGTTCGACGTGCGCGGCGAGCATCCGTACCCGCGCGTCGTCGCCTCGCTCGAGGCGGAGCCGGAGCGGTTTCATCGCGCGTGGCTCTGCTCCGGCGTGACCGCCGTCTTCGACGTCGGCGGCTATCCGTGGACGACGGCTCTCGCGACCGACGGCAGTCTCCGCGCTCCCCACGTGGCCGCGGCGGGGCCGCTCCTGGCCACCGTCGATTTCTGGCTGAACCTTCCGGGCGAGCGGCAGTTCCTCTTCATGAACGACGAGGAGACCGTCCGCGACGCCGTTCGCTACATCGCTTCGGCGGGCGGCGATGCGGTGAAGGTCTGGTACATCGTCCCTCGCGACCGGAGGGCGGAGGAGTTCGCGCCTCTGGTTCTCGCGGCGGGCGACGAGGCCGCGAAGGCGGGGCTCCCGCTCATCGTCCACGCGACGGGACTCGCCGAGGCGAAGATCGCGGCGCGCGCGGGGGCGCGGCTCCTCGTGCACAGCGTCTGGGACCGGGCGGTCGACGACGAGCTCATCGCGCTCATGCGCGAGGCGGGGACGATCTACACGCCGACCCTCACCGTGCGGCGCGGCTATCTCCGCCTCGCGGAGTCGATCGCATCGGGAGCGGCGCCGGCGATCGACGACCCGAACGGCTGCGTCGACGCGGAGACGCGCGCGAAAGTCCTCTCGAGCGCGGAGCTCGACGCGGCGCTCGTCGACGCGGGGACGCTGCCGGGGCGGCGTGACTCGGTCGCCGTCAGCGAAGGGATCGGCGCGGCGAACCTCATGCGCCTCCATCGCGCCGGCATTCCGATCGCGATGGGCACCGACGCGGGGAATCCGCTCACGCTCCACGGCCCATCGGTGTACGCCGAGATGGAGGCGATGCAGTCCGCCGGGATGTCTCCCGCCGCCGTCCTCGCGGCCGCGACCCTTGGCGGTGCCAGCGCCATGGGGCGCGACGAGGAGATCGGCACGATCGAGAAGGGGAAGATCGCGGACCTCCTCCTCGTCGGCGCCGACCCGATGGAGGACATCGCGAACCTGCGCGACGTCCGCTTCGTCGTCCGTGGGGGGGTGGTGCGGTCGATCGAAGAATTGGTCGCTGGTCGCTAAGGAGCCGACATCCCGAGCGTAGCGAGGGATCAGGGTCGGGCGGGAGACCCCTGATCGGAGCATCTCAGGTTGGCGGGAGGCGAATATTCGCTGTCCCGCCAAACAGCGCAGCCGCGTCTCGCGTGTCCCGCCCGTCCCTGATCCCTCGCTACGCTCGGGATGACGGCTAATACTCGCCCCCGCCGTCCTCCCTCGCAAACACCATCGCGACCCAGCACGCGTCGAATGCGACCCCCGCGGCGCGGTACGAGCTGCGCACGCTCTCCGCGTCGGCCGCTTCGAACTCGCAGATCATCCGCTTCCGATCGTCCGACAGGTAGCTCCGCATCCACTGCGCGCCGTGCGCTTCGAGACAGCGATCGATCCGCCTCGCCGCGTCCGTGAGCTCTTCCGAGCTCACCGGCTCCTCAAACGTCTGCTCGAGCACGAGTCTGGGCATGGGCCGCCTCCTTCCGCTTCAAGAAACTCCGCGCGCTGGCGCTGAGGTCGGGCGATGCCTTCACCGGAAGCCGGAGGATGCGCTTTGCGATGACCGCCTCGCTCTGCCGCCCCACCGCTTCCGCCGTCTCGAGCGCCTCCCGCGCCCATGCGCGTGCACGCGGCGCATCGCTCTCGCGCGCGGCGAGATACGCGAGCACCCAGGCGAGATCGCTCTTGCTGTCGATCGCCCGCAGGCGCGCGATGGCGCCGTCGACATCGGCCGCTTCGCCGTTCGCGTGCCGCGCGATGGTCTCGAGCACGTCGCTCCGCACCGCTTCGCTCCCGCCGCGCATCTTCGATGCGACCTCGCGCATCCGCGCGCACCGCGCGAGCGCGAGGCGCGCGTCGCTCTCCTCGAGCGCCAGCGTGACGAGGCGGAAGAGCGCGACGGACTCGCGCCAGTGGTCCCCCGCGGCTTCCGCCGTGGCCGCCGCCTCGTCGAGATGCCGCGCCGCCTCCTCGGCCTCCCCGCGATGTGCGTGGAGATAGCCGAGCGCGAGCGACAGCTCCGTGTTCGGAATTCCGAGCGCCGCCGCCTCCCGCACGAGCGCCTCGGCGCGAGGAATCTCGCGCTGCAGCACGAGAAGACACCGCGCCGTGTTCGCGATCGTGTTCGCGAGCGTCGCCGGATCGCCCGCGCGGCCGAGCTCCTCCGACCGGATGGACGCGACCGCCGCGCCGGAGTAGTCGTTCGACTCCTCGTGCAGGCAGGCGAGAAGATGCGCTCCCTTCGCGGCCGACGCGGTGAGGCCGAGGCGGTGCGCGGCTTCGACGAGATCCGCGATGCGCCCCGCGAGCGGCAGGCGCTCCGCGATGGGAGTTCGCGCCATCACGAGGATGTGCATCAGCTCCACGTCCGTGGTGACGCGCTCCGCGCCCGCGAGACTCTCCGCGAGCTGCAGTCCGCGCCGGGCCACGCTCGTCGCCTCGGCGTAGGCGAACATCCGGAGGCACCGCTTTCCCGCGTCGATCGCCGCGGCGGCCGCGACGGCCGGCTCGCCGCCGAGGGTTGCGTGATGAAGGAGGTCGCCGGCGAGAGAAGCATCAGGGTCGTGCGTCTCGCGAATCGCGCGCGCGATGTGGCGGTGAACGAGCGCGCGGCGCGGCCCCGCGATTCGCTGGTAGGCCGCCTCGCGAAGAAGATCGTGCGTGAAGTCGTACGTGCGCGCGCCCGAGGCGCGGATGATCGCCGAGCGCTCGAGTTTTTCGAGCGCGCCGAGCATCGCGCCGGCCGGCATGCCGGTCGCGCGGCCGACGATCTCCGCGTCGAACTCCCGCCCGACCGCGGCCGCCCACCCGACGAGCTCCCGCGCGCCGCCCTCGAGCGCGTCGAGGCGTGCCGCGATCAGCTTCGAGAGCGCATCAGCCGCCTCGGATCGCGCGAGCTCGAGCGCGAAGAGAGGGTTCCCGCCGCTCAGACGCGCCGCGCGCTCGTCCCGCACGAGAGCCCGCGTCTCCTCGGGCGAGAGCGGTCCCACCGCGATCTCGAGAAGGCGCCCCTCCCGCGCGAGCTCGCGCACGAGCCGCCGCGCGTGCGGGTTGTCCTCGATCTCTCCGCTGCGCGCCGAGCAGACGATCCGCGCGCGCCCCTTCCGGGCGACGTAGTGGAGGAGCGCCGTCGACGCCTCGTCGATCCACTGCAGGTCGTCGATCGCGACGAGCGCCACGTCCGCGAGACGCTCGACGACCGCGTCGAAGAGCTCCGCGCGATCCTCGGCGGCGGGGAAGTCGTCGACGGCGTCGATCCAGACGCCGTAGGGGCGGATCATCTCCGCGGCGAAGGCGCGGCCGTAGAGAGTCGTGCCGTCGCGACGTGCCCGCGCCTCGGCGAGAAGGCGGCTCTTGCCGATCCCGGGCTCTCCGGTGAGCAGGACGACGCCGTCCGCCTCGTCGATCGCACGCAGCTCGGCGGCGCGGCCGATGAACGCCGTCGCTCGTCGCTGGTCGCTCGTCTCCGGGGACGTTTCGGCGGGATGGTGAGACTTCGCGCGGATCGAAGCGATCGCGCGCCTCGCGTTTTCGACGACATCTCCGGGCTTCGAGTCGAGCTCCCGTTCGAAAAGATCGCGGCACGCGTCGTACTGGCGCATCGCGTCCGCGGTGCGGCCGAGGGCAGCGAGCAGACGGATCAGCGCCCCGTGTGCGTCGTCGCCGAACGGATCGAGCGCGACCCGCCGCCGCGCGTGCCCGAGCGCCGCGTCGGTCGCGCCGAGCCGCCGTGTCAGCTCGGCGAGGATTTCGAGATTTTTTCGGCGCCACCGCTCCCGCTCCCCCGCGCACCACTGCTGCCAGCGGTAGCACGACGGCAGGTCGAGCCCCTCGAGGAACTCGCCGCGGAAAAGCGCCACCGCCTCCTCGAGCGCCGCCGTCGTCGCGGCCGCCGGCGCGCGCAAATTCTCTATATCTATGGATACGCCGTCGCGGCTCAGCTCGACCGCGTCCCGCTTCGCGACCAGATGAGGCGCGACGACCGGCCGCAGGCGGGCGAGACTCCACCGGAGCGACGCGCGCGGGTCGTCCGGCCCCTCCCACAGCAGCTCGCACAGCCGCTCGCGGCGGTGCGGCTTGCCGGTGGCCGCAAGATACCCGAGCAGAGCGCGCGACTTGCGCGAAGCGGGGAGCGGGACGGACCGGCCGTCCCGCTCCACGTCGAGCTCACCGAGCAGACGGATCTCGATCACGGGATCGGTCCATCTTACGCCTTCGCCTCGAGGACGAGGTTGAGCGGCGTCTGCGTCGCCCGCCGGAAGCGCGTGAAGCCGCCGCGCGTCGCGACCTCTCGGATCCGCCCCTCGCCCGCCTGCGCGCCGAGCGCGAGTCCCACTTCCTGCGAGCGCGAGTTCGGCGTGCAGATCAGCGTCGAGGCGGAGTAGAACGCCCGCCCCAAAGGATTGAAGTTCCCCTGCGTCTCGTCCTCGGCGTACGGCTCGACGATCATCCACGTCCCGTCGGGCGCGAGTGAGCGGAGGACGTGCGTCGCGGCGCCGACCGGGTCGCCCATGTCGTGGAGCGAATCGAAGAACGCGACGAGGTCGTAGCCCGTCCCGGGGAAGCTCTTCGCCGACGCCTGCTCGAACGTGACGCGATCGGCGACGCCCGCCTTCTCCGCCGCCTTCCGCGACGCTTCGATCGACGGACCGTGGTAGTCGAAGCCGAACAGCTCAGACTTCGGATAGGCCTGCGCGAGGAGGATCGTCGAGGCGCCGTGGCCGCAGCCGATGTCCGCGACCTTCGCGCCGCGGCGCAGCTTCTCCTCGACGCCCTGGAGTGCGGGGATCCACGACGAGACGAGATTCCCGACGTAGTTCGGACGGAAGAAGCGCTCCGTGCCGACGAACAGATCCGGGTCATGCTCGTGCCATCCGAAGCCCTCTCCGCTCCGGAACGCCTCGGTCAGGCGCGGCGCGGCCTTGATCGCCGAGGTCGCGACCAGAAAGGCGCCCGGGAGGTAGGCGGGGGAGTCCTCGTCCGCGAGAGTGAAAGCCTGCTCAGGGGAAAGAGAGTAGCGGCCGGTCTTCGCGTCGTAGGTGACGTAGCCCCCGGCAGCCTGCGCGTTGAGCCACTCGCGGATGTAGCGCTCGACTGTGCCGGTCCGCGCCGCGAGCTCCCCCGGTGTGAGCGGTTCGTCCGCCGCAGCCAGCGCCTTATAGAGGCCGAGCTTTTCGCCGATGACGACGAGCCCCGCGTGCATCGTCGCCCCGAAGTCCACCACCGCCCGTCCCAGGAAATCGTTCAGTTTCTGTTCGTTGAGCTCCATCTTTCCGTTTCCCCTTTCGTGTGTTGGCGAGAAAGATAGGAACGGAGCGTTTGCGTGAGCGTTGGAATGGGCGTGGTTGTTTTGAACTCTGTCGCTTCTAATGACGCGAGTTGTCGACAGCATCTCGTAGGTGACGCCGGGCACGGCGGCTGCAATTCCCCAGACGTCCTTCCGAGCCCGTCATGGAAAGGAATGAGTCCAGCCGCATCCTCGCGCGCAACAACGTCCATGTATCCGGCGAGGGGACTCAGCCGATGCTTTTCGCGCACGGCTTCGGATGCGATCAGAACATGTGGCGCCTCGTCGTTCCCGCCTTCGAGCATGACTACCGCATCGTCCTCTTCGACTACGTCGGCTCCGGCAGATCGGATCTCTCGGCGTGGAACGAGCGCCGCTACGAGACGCTCGAAGGTTACGTCCGCGACATTCTCGAGATCTGCGAGGCGCTCGACCTCCGCGACGTGATCCTGGTCGGCCATTCGGTGAGCAGCATGATCGGCATCCTGGCGGCGATCGAGCAGCCGGAGCGGTTCGGAAAGCTGATCCTCGTCGGCCCCTCACCGCGGTACATCAACGACAAGGACTACGTCGGCGGCTTCGAGCGCGCGGACATCGAGGGGCTTCTCGACACGATGGACCGCAACTACATCGGCTGGGCGCAGTCGCTCGCGCCGGTGATCGTGAAGAACCCCGGCCGGCCGGAGATCGCTGGCGAGCTCGAGCAGAGCTTCTGCTCGACCGATCCGAAGATCGCGCGTGTGTTCGCCGAGGCGACGTTCCTGTCGGACAACCGGACTGATCTCGACAAGCTCACCGTACCCGCCCTCGTGATGCAGTGTTCCGACGACGTCATCGCGCCCGACGCGGTGGGCGAGTACGTTCACGAGCGCCTCGCCGGCAGCACGTTCCGGCGTCTCCAGGCCACCGGGCACTGTCCGCATCTGAGTCGTCCCGAGGAGACCATTTCAGTCATCCGCGGCTATCTCACCTTGGCCTCATGAACGATCTGCTGAACGCTGCTCCGTGCGGCTTCCTGAGCTTCGGCGACGACGGAATCATTTCCATCGTCAACGACGGCCTTCTCCGTCTCCTCGGCTACGGCCGCGGCGAGCTCGAAGGGACTCACGTCGAAGGGATCTTCTCGACCGGAGGAAAGGTCTTCTATCAGACGCACCTCCTTCCGATGATCCGGCTGCACGGCCGCATCGACGAGATCTATCTCGCCCTCCGCGCAAAGGATGGGGAGGAGGTTCCCGTTCTCCTCAACGGCGCGCGCAATGAGCGGGACGGCGTGACGCACAACGATTGCGTCGTGATCCGCATGCAGCTCCGCCGGCGCTACGAAGGCGAGATTTTGCGCGCGAAAAAGGAGGCCGAGGCCGCGAGCGCGGCGAAGGCGAAGTTCCTCTCCATGATGTCGCACGACCTGAGGACGCCGCTGCAGGCGATCTCCGGCTACGCGCGCGTGCTCGCCGACGGCCTGCATGGTCCGCTCTCGCACGACCAGCGCGACGACGTCGAGCAGATCGGCAGCGCCACGCGCGAGTTGTCGCGCATGATGGACGACATCCTCGCGTTCGCGCAGATGGAGTCGGGGCGCGTCCAAGTGCGGCCGGGAGTCGTCCGGCTCGACGAGGCGCTCCGCCGCGCCGAGGCGCTCGTCCGGCCGCGAATCGAGGAGGCGGGGCTCACGTACGAGCACACCCCTCACGATCCGAACCTCGCGATGAGAGCCGATCCCGACCGTCTTCAGCAGGTCCTGCTCAACCTCCTGACGAACGCGATCAAGTTCACGCCGCGCGACGGACGCATCGCGACCGGCGGGGAGCGAAGGGACGAGCGGACGCGCGTCCGTGTCATGGACACGGGTCCCGGGATCCCGCGCGACCAGCTCGAGGCGATCTTCGAGCCGTTCACGCAGCTCGAAACCGGGCAAGCCGGCCAGGGCGTCGGCCTCGGTCTCGCGATCAGTCGCGACCTCGCGCGCGCCATGGGCGGCGAGCTGTCGGTCGAGAGCGAACTGGGGAAGGAGTCGGTGTTCACGGTCGAGCTGCCTGCCGCGTGAGGGCGAAACCGGACCGCCGCGTTTCGAAATCGGACACTCTCCCCACGTAAATCCTTGAAAAAGCAGTCGCGGCGCGTGGCACATCCCTTCCTTTCGCCTACCGCCCATGAGCCTCCTCTCCCACGATCTGCGCGACGCTTGGCGCTCGCTCCTCCGCCAGCCCGGCTTCACGATTCTCGCGGTCCTCATCCTCGGCCTCGGCATCGGGTCGAGCACCGCCGTCTTCACGCTCGTCGACTCGGTCCTGCTCCGCCCGCTGCCGTGGCCCGACGCGGAGCGGCTCGCCGTCGTGTGGGAGGACTCGCCATACGGTGAGCCGGAGAACCCCGTCTCGCCCGCGAATCTGTTCGCGTGGCGGGAGCGGGCCAAGAGCTTCCGCGGCCTCGCCGCGACGACGATGAACTACCCGTCGAACCTGACGGGCGCGGGCGACCCGACGGTGATCCAGACCGCTTTCACGAGCGATGATTTCTTCGACGTCCTCGGGGTGCGCGCCGCGGTGGGACGGACGTACACGGCGGGCGACGCCGAGAACGACGTCGCCGTGTTGAGCTGGCACTTCTGGCAGCAGCGGTTCGGCGGAGATTCGTCGATCGTCGGCCGTTCGATTCAGCTCGACGGCGAGCCGGTCCTCGTCGCGGGCGTCGTGCCGCCGGAGTTCCGCTCGCTCGAAGCGAAGCCGGACGCGTATCTCCCACTCGAGCTCTCGCCTGAAGCGCGCGGCCGCTTCCTTCGCGTGATCGGACGCCTCGCCCCGGGAGCGACGATCGAGACCGCGCAGGCGGAGATGAGCGCGATCGCCGCGAGCCTGTCCGACGAGTTCCCCGAGTTCAACAAGGACTTCGGCGTGCGCGTCGTGCCGATCGAGGAGCAGCTCACGGGCGCGGTGCGTCCCGCGCTGCTCGTCCTCATGGGAGCCGTCGGCCTCCTTCTCCTCATCGCGTGCGCGAACGTCGCGAACCTGTTCCTCGGGCGCGCCGCCGCGCGGCAGCTGGAGTTCGCGATCCGGATGTCGCTCGGCGGGACGCGGTGGCGTCTCATCCGGAAGACGCTGACGGAGAGCATCGTCCTCGCGGGCATCGCCGGCGTGCTCGGCATCGCCTTCGCGCAGATCGCGACCTCGGCGCTCGTGCGGATGCTCCCGGCGAACCTCGCCCTTCCGGGGCTCGAGGAGGTCGCGATCGACACGCGCGTCGCCGGATTCGCGCTCGCGGTCGCCGCGGTCACCGGAATTCTCTTCGGCATCGCACCGGCCCTTTTCGCGTCGGCCGTCGCGCTCTCGAAGACGCTCCGGGAGTCGGGGCGCGGCACGACGGGAGGGCGGAACCGCTTCCGTCACGCGCTCGTCGTCGCCGAGGTCGCGCTGGCGGTGGTTCTTCTGGTCGGCGCCGGGCTTCTGGGGCGGAGCCTGAAAACGCTGCTCGACGTCGATCCGGGTATGCGTCCGGAGCACGTCCTGACGGCGCGGCTCGCGCTGTCGGGGCCGGAGTATCTCGAGGAGGAGGCGGTGCGGAGCTTTCTCGGCGAGCTCTTCGCGCGGCTCGGGGCGTACGAGGACGTTCGCGCGGCGGGCGGCGTGCTGTGGCTCCCGCTCGGCGGGGCGAAGTCAGCCTCTTCGTTCATCATCGAAGGGCGACCGAAGCCGCCCGCGGGCGAGGAGCCCTCGGCCGACATCCGCTTCATCGCGGGCGACTACTTCGAGGCGATGGGGATTCCACGGCTGCGCGGGAGGACCTTCGACGCGCGCGACGGCGCGGACGCTCCCGCGACATTCGTGATCAACGAAGAGCTCGCGCGGAAGTACTTCCCGAACGAGGACCCGATCGGAAAGCGTCTCGCGTACTGGTGGGGCGACATGCTCTCGGGCGAGATCGTCGGGATCGTGGGGAACGTGCGCGAGGTGGGACTCGATCAGGATCCCGCGCCGGCGATCTACCGGACGACGGTCCAGGAGCCGGTGGGGACGCTGACGCTCGTCGTGCGGACGGCGGGCGATCCGGCGGCGCTCGCGTCGACGGTCGGCGCGATCGTCCGCCAGATCGATCCCGACCAGCCGCTCTCGGAAGTGCGGACCATGGAGGAAGTCGTGTCGCGCACGGTCGCGCGGCCGCGGCTCGTCCTCACCCTTCTCGGCGCGTTCGCCGGGATGGCGCTCCTCCTCGCCGGGCTCGGGCTCTACGCGATCATCGCGTACGCCGTCGCGCAGCGGTCGCAGGAGATCGGCGTCCGCGTCGCGCTCGGCGCCGACCGGAGCGACGTGCTCCGCCTGATCATCCGGCACGGCATGGTGCTGACCGGCGCGGGCCTCGCGATCGGCCTCGCGGTCGCGTTAGTCGCGACGCGAGCAATGGAGAGCCTGCTGTACGGAGTCAGCGCGACCGATCCGCTCACGATGCTCGGCGTCGCCGTGTTCCTTCTCGGCATCGCCGTCCTCGCGAGCTGGCTCCCGGCTCGCCGCGCGACACGCCTCGATCCGGTCGTGACGTTACGGAACGAGTAGCTCGCTCGTTGCTCGTTGCTTGTCGATCGTTGCTCGTCGCTCGTTGCTCGTTGCTCGTCGCTCGTCGCTCGTACGTTGTTGGTTGCTAGTTGTTCGTTGCGCGTTGTCTCCGTTACAAGCGCCGTCATCCTGACGAGCGAAGCCTTCGCTTCACACCCACCCACCTCTCCACGCTTCTAATGACACAGAGCTGTCATCCCGAGCGGTAGCGAGGGATCTGGGCGGGTGGGAGCGGAAGATCGTCGCGCGCCCGACCCC
>JBOGJQ010000234.1:0-12827 GCA_050745405.1 Thermoanaerobaculia bacterium
GGAGTCGGTGCCGCGGCTTCCGGCGCCGCCGGACGGGCGAGCTCCGGAAAGAGTCTCGGGGCGAGGGCGCCCCAGGCGAACAGGAACGCGATCGACAGAAAGATCGCTAGAAAAAGACGCTTCTCCATGTCAGGGGACCGGGTCCCAACCTCCTGGATGGAACGGATGGCAGCGGGCCAGGCGGCGCAGGGCGAGCCAGCAGCCGCGGAGCGCACCGTATCGCGAAATCGCCTCCATCGCATAGGCCGAACACGTCGGCTCGAAACGGCACGCGGGGGGAAGCAGCGGCGAGAGGAACCGCTTGTACCCGCGCAAGAGAACGAGCAGGACTCCGCGCGGCACGCTGGAAAGGGTCGTCATCGCCATCATTGCTGCCGCACGGATCCGAGGGCTTTGCGCATCGTCCGGATGAGGTCGCGCGAGAAGTCGTCGAAGCTCGCGGCCGCGGCCGCGCCCTTCACGTTCACGACGAAGTCGACACCGTCGTCGCGAAGACCGATCGCCGCGCGGTTGCGCCGGTAGACCTCGCGCACCCAGCGCTTGACGCGGTTGCGGTCGTGCGCCTTGCCGAACTTCCGCGTCGCCGTCACGCCGATGCGCGGATGGGAGAAGGCGTTCGGGCTGGAAAAGACGACGACGAGGCGGCCGTGCTGCTTGACGCCCTCATCGTAAATGCGAACGAAGTCGGCGCGCTTCGCGATCCGCTCGTTCCGGGGAAGGCCTTCTGACGGAGAAACGCTCAATGCTCTGGCTGCTCTCCGCGGAGCCGGACGGCTCCGTGCCGCGATCAGACGGCGAGGCGCTTGCGTCCCTTGCGCCGCCGCGCGGAAATCACGGCGCTACCGTTCTTGCTGCGCATGCGCACGAGAAAGCCGTGCGTCCGCTTGCGGCGCCGGTTGTTCGGCTGAAAGGTTCTCTTCATCGCGTCATCCTGTTCTAAATCTATGAAAACCGAACGAGCCAAACGCCGGGCCGGGAGGGGGAATTCCGATGCGCGGGTCCTCAGCGTCTCGGGCGTCTCGGGCGTCTTGGGCGTCTCGGGCGTCTTGGGCGTCTCGGGCGTCTTGGGCGTCTTGGGCGTCTTGGGCGTCTTGGGCGTCTTGGGCGTCTTGGGCGTCTTGGGCGTCGAGCGACGCTCTAGACGCTCCAGACCCTCAGGACGCCCTGGACGCATTTCGACTCAAAAAACCTTCCGAAATTTACGCCCCCGCCGGTGCGCTTTGACGTGTTGCGTTCGCCCCGCGCTGTGCTATGCTCCCGACCCCTTCTTCAGCCCGAAGCGTTTTCCACAACTGTGGAAAACCTGTGGAATTAGAAGGAGTTGCGGGCGATCACCCCTGACAAACGCATGAATCTCTGGACCCAGGTTCTCGGTAAACTCGAAGGGCGGATCCCCCCGGCCGAATACAGAACGTGGTTCGCGCCGACCTCCCTTCTCGCCGAGAAGGGAGAGACTCTCGACGTGCGCGTTCCGGACGATCGCTACGTCGACGAAATCTCGGCGCGATACAGCCGGGAGATCCGGGCGATCCTGAGCGAGCTGAAGTCGGATGGGACGAAGGTGCATTTCGTGGCGGACGCCTCGAAGCCCGCCTTCACGCCCGCGCCCGCCGAGCGGGAGGCGCCGGCGACGGCCGCTTTTCCGCCGGCGATCTTCAACCCGCGCTACCGCTTCAACACGTTCGTCGTCGGGAACTCGAACCAGCTCGCCTATGCGGCGTCGCTGTCGATCGCGGAGAATCCGAGCGGCTCGTTCAACCCGCTCTTCATCTACGGCGGCGCCGGACTGGGGAAGACGCACCTCATTCAGGCGATCGGGCAGCAGATCCGCGCTTCGCATCCCGAGTACCGCGTCGCCTACATGTCGGCCGACGCGTTCGTGACCGAGCTCATCGCGTCGATCCGCTACGACCGCATGGCGCAGTTCCGCGACCGCTACCGCTCGGTCGACGCGCTCCTTCTCGACGACATCCAGTTCCTCGCCGGCAAGGAGCGGACGCAGGAAGAGTTCTTCCACACGTTCAACGCGCTCTACGAATCGGAGAAGCAGATCGTCTTCACCTCCGACGCGCCGCCGCGCGACATCCCGACGCTCGAGGAGCGGCTCCGCTCCCGCTTCGAATGGGGTCTCATCGCGGACATCCAGCCCCCCGACCTCGAGACGAAGATCGCGATCCTCCGCAAGAAGGCGGAAGAAAAACGGCTCGACCTCTCGAATGACGTCGCGCTGTTCATCGCCGAGCGCGTGCGCTCCAACGTGCGCGAGCTCGAGGGACATCTGAACCGGATCACCGCGTTCGCCTCGCTCACCGGCCATCCGATGACGATCGATCTCGCGAAGGAAGCGCTGCGCGACGTCCTCGCGAAGGAGAACAAGCCGATCACGCCGGCCGAGATCCTGAAGGTCGTCGCGACGCATTACGGGATCAAGGTCGCCGACATGAAGACGAAGTCGAACGCCCGCCCCGTCTCCTACCCGCGCCAGGTCGCGATGTACCTCTGCAAGAGCCTGACGGACCTCTCCTACCCGGAGATCGGCAAGCTCTTCAACAACAAGCATCACTCGACGGTGATCTACTCGGTCGAGAAGATCGACCGCCTCAAGCAGGAAGATCCGGCGGTCGAGAACACGATCGAAATGCTGGTGAAGCACTTCCGGTAGTCGGAATAGGACGGAAAGGACGAATAGGACTTATAGGACGGATTTACGACACGTCGTACCGCCCGCCCGCAACGCCGCCGCATGTCCTATACGTTCCATTCGTCCTATACGTCCCATACGTCCTATACGTCCTATTCGTCCTATTGGTCTGCCATCAAAGCCCTGCCGAAAACCTGAGGAATTTCCTGTGGACTCGCTGCGGAAAATTCAGGGCCGAACGAACCGCCGCGAAAACCTGCGGAAAACGCGCTTCGATATCCGCCGGAAATCCGCCGCGAAATGCGCGGGAGACCCGAACCGGGTGTTGCTATACTTTGCAGGCGTTTGCGGCTCATCGCCCGCTTTTCCGCAAGACCTACTACCGCTACTTCTATTCAAAAAGAATTGAATAGATTCGAAGGATCAGACCATGGAGCTCAGCGTAGCCAAAGCGGATTTTCAGAAGGAACTGCAGCTCTGCCAGGGCGTCGTCGAGAAGCGTTCGACGATCCCGATCCTCTCGAACGTCCTGCTTCGCGCGTCCGGTGATCGTCTCGAGATCGCGGCGACGGACCTCGACGTCACGCTGCTGACCTCATGCGCCGCGTCGGTGAAGACCGAGGGCGGAGTCACGCTCGACGCGCGCCGCCTCTTCGACGTCGTGCGCGCCCTCCCCGACGAGGACGTCCGGTTGACGCTCGGCGAGAACTACTCGATCCAGATCGAGTCCGGCACCGCGAAGTTCCGTCTCCTCGGACTTCCCGCCGAGGACTATCCGACGCTGCCGAAGGTGGCGGTCAAGGACGCGCACTCGATCGAGCTCGGCGCCCTCAAGATGATGGTCGAGAAGGTCATCTTCGCGATCACGCACGAGGAGACGCGCTTCCAGCTCAACGGCGCGCTGCTCAAGGTGCTCGGCGACAAGATGGAGATGGTCGCGACCGACGGGCACCGGATGGCGCTGGTGAATCTGCCGCAGCAGAAGGCGAACGGCGAAGGCGAGATCACGATCCTCATCCCGCGGAAGGCTCTCCACGAGATCGTGCGATTCGAGGGAGAGGACGACGAGGCGGTGCGCTTCGGGATCTCCGAGAACCACATGTTCTTCGAGTCCGGGCCGCGCCGCCTGATGGCGCGCATGATCGACGTCAACTTCCCGAACTACATGGAAGTCATCGCGCGCGACAACGACCGTCGCGTCCAGGTCGATCGCGACCGTCTTCTCTCGACGATCCGGCGCATCTCGCTCGTCGCGAACGAGCGGACGCGCGCGGTGCGGTTCGACTTCGCGCCGGGGAAGCTCACGGTGTCGTCGACGAACCCCGAGCTCGGCGACGCGCGCGAGACCGTCCCCATCGAGTACGCGGGACAGCCGTTCTACGTCGGCCTCAACGCGGCGTACGTGACCGATTTTCTGAGCGCTGTCGACACACCGAACGTCACGCTCGACCTCAAGGACGAGAACAGCCAGTGCATCGGCCGCCCCGAGGAGACGGGAAGCCTTCCGTACGACTATCTGTACGTCGTGATGCCGATGCGGATTTCGTGATCCGTCAGCCGCACGGTTGTCCGTTGCCGGTTGTCGATTGTCGGTTCGTCGCGGATCGGACAACGGACAACCGACAACGGACAACTGGCGGGATCGCGAGGTCATCGTGATCCTTCGCTCCCTCGGAACGCGAAGCTTCCGCAACCTGGCGGACGCGACGACCTCGTTTCATCCGCTCGCGAACATCGTCGTCGGCGCGAACGGGCAGGGAAAGACCAACCTTCTCGAGGCGATCTACTTTCTCGGCACGACCAAGTCGTTCCGGACGACGCGCCTCGCGCATCTGCCGGCGCGCGGCCTTGCGACCGTCTATGTCGAAGGGGAAGTCGAAGAGCCGTCGGGCGTGAAGCGGCGGCAGTCGGTCGGCCTTCAGCTCGCGCCCGAGCGCCGGCGCGAGATCCTCCTCAACCGCCAGAAGGTCCCGCTCCACCGCTACCTCGGGCTCCTTCCGCTGTTCGCCTATTCGTCGGCGCGCCTCGCGATCGTGAAGGGCGGACCCGACGAGCGCCGCCGCTTCCTCGACCGCGGCATCGCGTCGGTCGATCCGGGATATCTGGGCGCGCTCACGCGCTACGCGCGCGCTCTGCGGCAGCGGAACGCGCTTCTGGCGCAGATCGCCGGCGGCTCGCGGCGTGGTGCCGATCTCGAGGCGTGGGACCGCGAGCTCGTCGAAGCGGCGCTTCCCGTCGTTACGGCCCGGGCGGCGTATACGGCCGGCCTGGCGGCGACGAGGGAGAGGATCGTCCGGGAGCACGGGTACCACGTGGAGGGGCTGCGGCTCGTCTACCGGCCGAGCGGATTCGAGGAGGACGTGAGCCTCGAAGCGGGGCTCGCGGCGCTCCGCGGCGTCCGGCGGCGGGAGGCGGGGGCGGGACACACGCTCGCCGGACCGCACCGTGACGTCCTCGACATCCTCCTCGGGGACGAGCCGGCGACGGAGATCCTGTCGAGCGGCGAGGTCAAGATGACGGTGCTCTTCCTGAAGCTGGCGAAAGTCGAGCTCTACAGGGAGAAGACGGGGGGCGTGCCGCTCTTTCTGCTCGACGATATCGACGCCGAGCTCGACCTCGCGGTCATCGAGCGGCTGCTGAGTTATTTGATAGGGACGATCCAGCTCTTCACGACCTCCCCGAAGGACGAGTTTTTCGACCGTTTCCAGCTCGGATCCCACCGCCGTTTCGCCGTGTCCGGAGGGGAGATCCGCGTCGTGGCCGAGCGCTGAAAAACTCCGCTTTTTCAGTGGGTTCAGCCAGAATTTTCTGGTAGAATTTCAGGTTGAAACGGACGGCTTGGAATCAGCAGAATCGAGCGTCGATCCGAGGTGGTCCGATCGGGCGCCAACCGCCGCCGACAACGTCCTCGACAGACCGGATAACCGGTCGGAATCCAGCTAGAAAAACACCGCGCGCGGGGCCGCTTTTCTGCCCGGCGTGCGCGCCCCGGAAACGAACGGAGAGCATGGCGACGAATTACACGGCAGAAGACATCAAAGTCCTCAAGGGGCTGGACGCGGTCCGCAAGCGCCCCGGGATGTACATCGGCGACACGGACGACTACAGCGGCCTCCACCACATGGTCTACGAGGTCGTCGACAACGCGATCGACGAGGCCCTCGCCGGGTACGCCGATTCGGTCCGCGTGACGATCCAGCCCGACAACTCGGTCACCGTCGAGGACAACGGGCGCGGGATTCCGGTCGACATCCACAAGGAAGAGAACCGCTCGGCGGCCGAGGTCATCATGACCGAGCTGCACGCGGGCGGAAAGTTCGACAACAACTCGTACAAAGTCTCGGGCGGGCTCCACGGAGTCGGCGTCTCGGTGGTGAACTTCCTCTCGGCGTGGCTCGAGCTCGAGATCCATCGCGACGGGCACATCTGGCGGCAGACCTACAAGCGGGGTGTCCCGGTCGCGCCGCTCGCGCGCCAGGAGGCGACGACGAGCCGCGGCACGCGCGTCACGTTCAAACCGGATCCGGAGATCTTCTCGGTTCTCGACATGAGCTTCGAGACGATCTCGCAGCGTCTTCGCGAGCTCGCGTTCCTCAACTCGGGGGTCCGGATCACGGTGTTCGACGAGCGCACGGAGAAGGAGCACGAGTACCTCTACGAGGGCGGCATCATCTCGTTCGTCGTGGACCTGAACAAGAACAAGACGCCGATCCACGAGAAGCCGATCTCGATCGTCGAGGAGAAGGACGGCGAGAAGGTCGAGATCGCGCTGCAGTGGAACGAGGGGTACAGCGAGAACATCTACTGCTTCACGAACACGATCAAGAACATCGACGGCGGGACGCACCTCCAGGGCTTCCGCGCGGCGATCACACGGACGATCAACCGCTACGCGACCGATCAGGGCTATCTGCAGAAGGCGAAGGTCACGCTCGAAGGCGACGACATCCGCGAGGGCCTCTCTTCGGTCATCTCGGTGAAGATCCGCGATCCGAAGTTCTCCTCGCAGACCAAGGACAAGCTCGTCTCCTCGCACGTCCGGACGTGGGTCGAGCAGGTCCTGGGGGAGAAGCTCGGCGAGTTTCTCGAGGAGAACCCGCGCGAGGCGCGGAAGATCCTGGAGAAGGTGATCGATGCGGCGCGGGCGCGCGAAGCGGCGCGGAAGGCGCGCGATCTGACGCGCCGGAAGGGCGCTCTCGACGCGAGCTCGCTTCCGGGCAAGCTCGCGGACTGCCAGGAGCGCGATCCGCGCTTCTCGGAGATCTTCTTCGTCGAGGGCGACTCGGCGGGCGGCTCGGCGAAGCAGGGACGCGACCGCCGCTTCCAGGCGATCCTCCCGCTCAAGGGAAAGATCCTCAACGTCCAGAAGGCGCGCCTCGACAAGATCCTCTCGTCCGAGGAGATCCGGACGATGATCACGGCGCTCGGGACGGGGATCGGCGCGGACGACTTCGACATCGCGAAGCTCCGCTATCACAAGATCATCATCATGACGGACGCGGACGTGGACGGCTCCCACATCCGCACGCTGATCCTGACGTTCTTCTTCCAGCACATGCGGCCGGTGATCGAGGCGGGGCATCTGTTCATCGCCCAGCCGCCTCTCTACCGGATCCAGCACGGGAAGAAGGAGTTCTACATGAAGGACGAGCGCGCGTTCGCGGCGTTCCTCGTGAAGCGCGTGGCGGAGAACGTCACGGTGACGCCGGGCGGCGCGGCGCCGCGCACGGGCGAGACGCTCGTCGAGCTCCTCGAGACGATCGAGGATTACCAGGCGCACGTGCGGAAGCTCGAGTCGCGCGGCTACCCGCACGAGGCGCTCGAGATCCTGTTCCGCACCCAGGTCATCGAGAAGACCGCCCTCGGCGACGACGCGAAGATGCGCGCGCTCGAGGCGGCGCTGCGCGGTGCCGGCTACGGTGCCGTCGAGATCCGTCCCGACAAGGACGGCGGCGCGTCGACGGTCGTCTTCGACGTCTCCCGTAACGGATCGCGCCGCCACATCGTCATCGACAGCGACTTCGTCTCGCAGTACGAGTTCCGCCAGGCCGCCGCGGCGTTCGCGCGCATCGTCGCCGCGGGCGAGCTCGCGTACGCCCTCGAGCACGGCGACGACCGTTTCGAGCTCGCCTCCCCGGAGGCCCTGCTCGACAAGGTCCTCGAGCTCGCGAAGAAAGGCCTCAACATCTCCCGCTACAAGGGCCTCGGGGAAATGAACCCCGAGCAGCTCTGGGAGACGACCATGAACCCCGAAACGCGGCAACTCCTCCAGGTCCGGATCGAGGACTTCGTCACCGCCGACGAGATCTTCACGATCCTGATGGGCGACGCCGTCGAGCCGCGCCGCGATTTCATCCAGACCAACGCACTGAACGTGAAGAATCTGGATATTTGAGAGTCTGGAGCGTCTTGGGCGTCTGGAGCGTCTAGGGCGTCCGTCGTCACCGACGCTCCAGACCCTTTAGACGCCCAAGACGCCCAAGACGCTTATGTCCGATTACATCCTCACAAACGATCAGAAGATCCCGATCAACATCGAAGACGAGATGCGCCGGTCGTATCTCGACTACGCGATGTCGGTCATCATCGGGCGCGCGCTTCCCGACGTGCGCGACGGCCTCAAGCCCGTGCATCGCCGCATCCTCTACGGCATGTACGAGCAGGGGAACACGGCGAACAAGGCCTACAAGAAATCGGCCCGCATCGTCGGCGACGTCATGGGTAAGTTCCATCCCCACGGCGACTCCGCGATCTACGACAGCGTCGTCCGCATGGCGCAGGAATTCTCGATGCGCTATCCCCTCGTCGACGGGCAGGGGAACTTCGGATCGCTCGACGGCGACAACGCCGCGGCGATGCGTTATACCGAGGTCCGCCTCACGCGTCTCGCCGAGGAGCTGTTGCGGGACGACATCGACAAGGAGACGGTCGACTGGGTGCCGAACTACGACGGCTCGCTCGTCGAGCCCGCCGTGCTGCCGGCGAAGTTCCCGAACCTCCTCGTCAACGGCTCCTCCGGCATCGCCGTCGGCATGGCCACGAACATCCCGCCGCATAATCTCGGCGAGGTCATCGATGCCTGCCTGCTCAAGATCGAGAGCCCCGACGCGTCGGTCATCGACCTGATGCGCATCATGCCCGGGCCGGACTTCCCGACCGCCGGCTTCATTCACGGCATCGACGGAATCCGGCAGGCGTACGAGACCGGCCGGGGCATTATCCAGCTCCGCGCCCGCGCCGAGATCGAGGAGAACAAGCGCCATCCCGACCGGCAGATGATCGTCATCACCGAGATCCCCTTCATGACGAACAAGGCGCGGCTGATCGAGAAGATCGCCGACCTCGTTCGCGAGAAGCGGATCGAGGGCATCTCGGACATCCGTGACGAGTCGGACCGGCAGGGGATGCGGATCGTCATCGAGCTCAAGCGCGCCGAGGTCCCCGAGATCGTCCTCAACCACCTGTACAAGAACACGCAGATGCAGACGACCTTCGGGATCATCTTTCTGGCGATCGTCGACAACCAGCCGCAGGTCCTCACGCTCCCGCAGCTCCTGCAGCATTTCATCGACCACCGGAAGGAGATCGTCGTCCGGCGGACGCGGTTCGACCTCCGGAAGGCCGAGGAGCGGGCGCACATCCTCGAGGGGCTCGTGAAGGCGCTCGACCACCTCGACGAGGTCATCGCCCTGATTCGCGCGAGCGCGGCGCCCGACGACGCGAAGCGCGGTCTCGTCGAGCGCTTCGCCTTCAGCGTGATCCAGGCGCAGGCGATCCTGGACATGCGCCTGCAGCGGCTGACGTCTCTCGAGCGCGACAAGATCGTCCACGAGCACGAGGAGGTCCTCGCTCTCATCCGCCGCCTGAAGGAGATCCTCGAGTCGGAGACGCTGGTCCTGGAGATCGTCGCGGGCGAGCTGCGGGAGATCCGGGAGACGTACGGCGACGCGCGCCGGACCGAGATCATCCCCGAGGCGAACGAGATCACGATCGAGGACATGATCGCCGAGGAGGACATGGTCATCACCGTGTCCCGCGGCGGGTACGTCAAGCGTTCGGCCCTGTCGATGTATCGCGCGCAGCGGCGCGGCGGCAAGGGACGGATCGGCATGGCCACGAAGGAAGAGGACATCGTCGAGCACCTCTTCGTCGCCTCGACGCACTCCTACATGCTCGTGTTCACCGATCGCGGGCGTCTGTTCTGGCTCAAGGTGCACGCGATCCCCGAGGTCGGCGTGAACGCGCGCGGCAAGGCGTTCGTGAACCTGATCAACCTGGAGGCGGGGGAGAGCGTCCGCGCTCTTCTGACGACGCGCGACTTCACCGAGGCGAAGTACGTGGTCATGGTCACGCGCGCCGGGAAGATCAAGAAGACCGAGCTCGCGGCGTTCGCGAACCCGCGCGCCGCGGGGATCATCGCGATCGACATCAACGAGGGAGACGATCTCCACTCGGTCGCCTTCAGCGACGGCGAGTCGCAGATCTTCATCGGCACGCACGACGGGATGGCGATCCGCTTCTCGGAGAAGGACGTCCGGCCGATGGGGCGGACCGCGGCCGGCGTGCGCGGGATCTCCCTGCGCGAAGGGGACCACGTCGTCGAGCTCGACGTCTTTCCGACCGAGGAAGGCGAAGTTCTCACCGTGACCGAGGGTGGATTCGCGAAGCGGACGGCCCTCGGGGAGTACCGGCTCCAGGGTCGCGGCGGCTCGGGCGTGATCAACATCAAGACGACCGAGAGGAACGGCAAGGTGGCCGGCATCGCCCATGTCACGGGCGACGAGGAGATGCTCGTGATCACCGCGCAGGGGAAGATCATCCGCTGCGCGACCCACGGGATCCGGGAGACGGGGCGCGCGGCGCAGGGGGTGCGTCTCATTCAGCTCGACGAGGGAGACTCGGTCGTCGCGGCGGTGAAAATCGTCGAGCGGGACGTCGAGGAAGGCCCAGTCGAGGAGACGCCGGAGCCGTCGATTCAGGTCGAAGAACCGGCCGGGGACGACGAGACGGTCCACTGACGCGCGGTTCGCGAAATCGCCAGTACGGCCCCACCAACATTTCTACGGTAGGTTCCGCCGCCCTTCAGCCTTGGTAGCTAATTCTTCGCTATCGAGTCTACCGTGATCGCCAGCATCCGCCTGCGGCCGTAACGGCAGTAGATTCAGTGGGCCCGCGGGGTTACCGAGCGATTCAGGCGGTGCGGCGGCTTCGGACGGCGCCAAATGGACTGCAGATTCAGCTCGCGCCGCCCGCGCTCTCGAATCCGCCGGTGTTTCCCTCCTCGAACTCCGGCTCCTCGGGGCGCATCCGCACCATTTCCCGCCACCGCTGTGCCTTCATCTGCTCGAAAACACCCCCGGCGTGGCCGGCCGGGATCCAGCTGTTCCCGCCGCACTTCGGGCAGCGGTTCCGGAACGCGATGTTCTTCCCGCAGTCGGGGCAGATGATCACGAGCGAGTGGGACAATTCGAACTTCTGTTCCCCTTCCTCGTCGAGGCTGTGAAGAAACTCGCTGAGCGCGCGAAAACTGTCGTCGAGAGCCATCGTTGGGAACTCCTGGGCGAGGGGCAAAAGTGCACAGGGTGTGCCGGGGGACCGCCCCGAGGCCGCCCTAACGTAAGTCTCGTGCTCGCTTAGGGTTGGCGCTTTACCATCTCGTGCGGGCTTACGTCCTGTTTCCCTCTTCCTACAAAGTCATCACATCGAACTGCTCGTGATGCAGCGCCTCGTCCGGTTTGAAGACGAGGTGAATGCCGTGCAGCTTCTCGACCTCCTCGAAGATCTCGGCTTCCTCTCCCTGGAGGGCCTGGTAAATCTCGGGATTCACGCGGACGATGAGCTCCTGCTCCGGCTGGAGGTCGCGCATCTTCATGAGCTGGCGCCAGATCGTCAGGATGACGGTCGCGTTGGACTTGATCCGCCCCGTGCCGCCGCAGTAGGTGCAGGCCTGCGTCAGGGATCGCTCGAGGCTCTGGCGGACGCGCTTCCGCGTCATCTCGACGAGGCCGAACTCGGAGATCTGGAGAATCTTCGTCTTCGAGCGGTCCTTCCGGATCTCCTGTTCGAGGGCGTGGAACACCGCCTCCCGATTCGCGGGCTCCTCCATGTCGATGAAGTCGAGGACGATGATTCCGCCGAGGTCGCGGACGCGGATCTGCCGGGCGATCTCGCGGATCGCTTCGAGGTTCGTGCGGAAGACGGTCTCCTCGAGATTCTTCCGGCCGACGTACTTACCCGTGTTCACGTCGATCGCGACGAGGGCCTCGGTCTGGTTGATCACGATGTAGCCGCCAGATTTGAGCCAGACCTTCGATTTGAGGGCCTTCTCGATTTCCGGCTCGATGCCGAACTCGTCGAAGATCGGCTCCTCGCGGCGCCAGAGGCGGACTTTCTGGACGAGGTTCGGCTGCATCTGGTCGAGGAACTCGACGATGCGCTGGTACTCGTCGACCGTGTCGACCCAGACGGTCTTGAAGTCGGGGGAGAGGACGTCGCGGATCGTGCGGAGGACGAGGTCGAGGTCGTGATGGAGAGGCGTGGGAGCGGAGGCCTTTTCGGCTCGGCGGCGGATCTGCTCCCACACCTGGGAGAGGTATCGGAGGTCGTTCGCGAACTCCTCGGCCGTCCGTGCCTCGCCCGCGGTGCGGGCGATGAGGCCGCCCTGAATCCGGTGCGCCGTGCGGAGCTCCTCGAGGATTCCCTTCAGGCGGAGGCGCTCGTCCTCGCTCTCGATGCGGCGGGACACGCCGATGTGGGTGACGGTCGGCATGAAGACGAGGAAGCGGCCTGGGAGGGTGACGTGGGTCGTGATGCGCGCGCCCTTGCTCGCGATCGAGTCCTTCGAGACCTGGACGACGATCTCCTGCCCTTCGCGGAGGAGGTCGGCGATCGAGGTCTCGCTCCGCGGCGCGAGCGAGCTCGTATCGTCGAAGTGGATTTCCTCGGAGGTCTCGGTCTCGTACTCCTCGAGGTCCTCGAGGACGTCGGAGACGTAGAGGAAGGCGTCGCGGTCGAGGCCGATGTCGACGAAGGCGGACTGCATCCCGGGGAGCACTTTCGAGACCCGCCCCTTATAGATGTTCCCGACGACCGTGCGGTGACGGGTGCGCTCGACCCACAGCTCGACGACCTGCCCCTCGTCGAGGACGGCGATGCGCGACTCGTGCTCGGTGGTGTTGATGACGAT
>JBOGJQ010000235.1:0-6984 GCA_050745405.1 Thermoanaerobaculia bacterium
GGCTGGTACAACCCGCACCGTCGCCATTCCGGGATCGGCTACCATTCACCCGTCAGCTACGAACGCGTCAAGCGGGAGACTGCCTGACGCTAATACCAACCTGTCCACCGAACCGGGGCAACCTCAGTCAGGACGTCCTCTTCTCGAGAAGGCAAAACAAAATCCATCTGTGTAATCTGTGTAATCTGTGGATAGCTACCCTCTGTGCAAATCTGCGGAGGAGCGGACGCGCTCGAGGAGGGCCTTCGTCGCTCGGATGCCCTCAGGCTCCGAGAGGGTCTTTCCCTCGTATTCGATGCCGACGAACCCGTGATATCCCGCGTCGAGGACGATGCGCATCATCCGGAAGTAGTCCGTCGACGTTTCGTTCCCCTGCGCATCGAACGCGTGCGACTTCGCGCTGACGGCGCGCGCGTACGGCATGAGGAGCGCGACGCCTCGGTAGCGGTCGAACTCGCGGTTGTCGTCGATGCGGAAGTTGCCGAAGTCGGGAAGCGTTCCGGCGCGCGGATGATCGACGGCCCGGATCGTCGCGGCGAGCCATTCCGCGTCGCTCGAGAGACCGCCGTGGTTCTCGACGAGGACGTTGATGCCGGCGCGATCGCCGATTTCACACAGCCGGCGGAGGCCATCCGCGACGCGTTGCTGCTGTTCGGCGGGGGTCCCGCGGCTCTGCGCGTTGACGCGGATCGAGTGGCATCCGAGGAGCGCGGCGGCGTCGATCCAGCGGGCGTGGTTCGCGACGGCCGCGGCGCGAGCGGCCTCGTCGGGATCGCCGAGAGCCCCCTCGCCGTCGCACATGATGAGGAGGCTCCGCACGCCGGCGTCCGCGGCGCGGTCGCGCAGCGCCCGCAGCCATGCGTCGTCGCGACGGCCGAAGAGCGTGTTGACGTACTCCACCGCCTCGATGCCGTAGTCCCGCCTCGCGGCGAGCGGAAAGTCGAGCGGATCGAGCGCGCCGCCCCGAATCGCGCGGTGGAGCGACCACTGCGCGAGCGAGATCCGGAACGGCTGCTCTCGTGGCGCGTTCATCATCACCGAACATCCGCCCACCGCGACCGCCCCGGCCGCAGCGAGAAACTCACGGCGATTCATCAAAAATCGCACGGCGACGCGAGCCGCGGCTCCCGCGCGGGGACGCTGTCAACGAACCGCACCTCGCCCGCCCGGAGCTCGCCCACCTCCCGTTCGACCTCCGAGGCCGACAGGATCGCGTTCGCGCGGTGATAGACCCAGTCGATGTCCTCGACCCACCGCCGGACCGGCCCCGCCGGCAGCAGACCATCGCGGATGAACCAGAGATTGAAATTCAGCGACATCGGTACCTCGGGGTAGACACGGTCGCCGTGGTCCGCGAGGAGCCGTCCGTCGACGAAGTAGCGGACGCGCCCTTCGCCGATCTGGAGGACGAGCGTGCGCCATCCGGCGAAGCTTCCCTGGAGCGTCCCCGAGTCGTTGTCCGCCTTCCACTCCGGCTCCGGGTGGAACGTCTCCCACGTCGTCGCGAACAAGATCGGGCCCTCGCGTCCCCAGCCGCCGTTCGGGAGGTACTCGAAATCGGTCTCGCTGTAATCGAGGTCCATCGGCGCGCGGAGAGGGCTGATGAGATAGAACGTCTCGACGATCTGGTCGCCATCGGGACCCGACTCGGGAGCGTCGGTGAAGCGAACGCGCGCGGCGTAAGTCCCCTCGAAGTACTTCCGCTCGTGGCAGATCTGGGTCTGCCTCGTATTCGCCGGCGTCCCGTCGGTCGAGGAGGTCATTCGCAGGACGCGGTCGCCCGCGTCGGACGGATCTTCGGCGAGGGAGAAGCTCTCGGGACCCCAGGTCGCACCGGGGACGCCCGGCCATCCGGGGGCGGTCCGCAGGATCCAGCCGTTGGCCGCGAGGGCGGCGGTCGAGTCGTAGGCGAAATCGTCGAAGAGAACGGCCGCGGGCTCGGGCCGTGCCGCGCACGCGGCGAGAACGAAGCAGGCGGCAATCGCGATGATTCTCATCAAGCTCACCTCAGGCTGTGGTAGAGCACCGTCAACAGAACCTCGTCCGGATCGTGACTGTGCTCCCAGTACATGATGCCGCCGAGACCGTGGCGTCGCACGAAGCGGGCCTTCTCGCGGATCGAGGCGGGATCGTCATAGGAGATGAACGTCGCCGTTTCGGCGTTCCAGAGCCAGGGCGCCCGCGCGGCCTCGTCCCAATGGCGCTCGAATCCGTGGCGCCCGAGGTATTCGGCCGCGAGCTTCGAGAACGAATAGCTCGAGGCATACTTTTCGTATGGCTGATACAGGCCGTGATTCTCCGGCGCGACGCCCGTGAAGCCGCGGCCGTAGAACGCCGCGCCGACGACGATTTTCTCGCGCGGAATGCCCGCCTCGATGTGCTGCCTCACGTAATCCTCGACCGAGTACGTCGGGCGATCGTTCACGCGGTACAAACCCGTGTGGTGGCCCGTCGTCGGCGATCCCGGCGTGAAGAAGTCGTACGTCATCACGTTGATCCAGTCGAGGTAGACGTGAAGCCGATCCATCTCCGTGTGCCGGAAATAGGAACCGGCCGCCGACGCGATCGTGAGGAGCCACGGATCGCGCCCGGCCGCCCGCCTCGACGGCGCGTAGACGTCGAGCGCCTCTCGCACCGCGGCCAGCAGCAGCGTGAAGTTCTCCCGATCCTCGGGGCGATACTCGATGCCCGGCCCGGGCTGGCCCGGATACTCCCAGTCGAGATCGATCCCGTCGAGGCCGTAACAGTGCAGCATCGCGACCGCGCTCGCCGCGAACTTCGCCCGCGATTCGGGCGTGAGCGCCGCGTCGGAGAAATGATCGGCGCCCCATCCGCCGACCGACACGAGGACCTCGAGACGCGGATTCTTCGCCTTGAGCGCCTGGAGACGCGCGATGTGGCCGGGGCTGGCCGGATCCTCGAACACGACCTCGCCCGCCTCGCTGACCTTCGCGAAGGCGTAGTTGACGTGCGTCAGCTTCCGGGCGTCGATCGCGTCGATGTCGGCGCGGCCCATGACGTACGCGATGATCCGGTAGCGCGGCTCGCGCTGCCACGGCCGCAGCGTGGTGCACCCGGTCGATACGACCGCGAGAAGGAGAACGACGATGAGGCGTGCTCGGATCACCGCGGCGGACACGGCGCGACCCCTTCCGTCGCGGGGACGAGACGGACGTCCGCGAATCCGAGGCGAACCGCACCGTCACTCGCGATGCGGAACGGCATCGTGATGCGGCTCATGTCCGCGCCGGCCTCCTCGAAGCAGCGGAGCCGGACGCGCAGAGGCGCCCACTCGCCGGCAGGAAACTCGCGCAGCACGGAGGTCACGTCGACGGCGCCCTCGCAGTCTTCGCCGCATCCCATCGAGAGGGTGACCCGGCCGGACGGCGGTTCGTGGACGATGACCTCCATCGCGAGCGCGAGGTTCCCGTTCGACTCGCGCGTCAGATCGATCGCTTCGTCCGCGCGCAGAAGTACCTCCCCTCCCCCCGCCCACCGCACCTCGAGCGGGTCTCCCTCGAAGAACACGCTGCTCCGCTCTCCTTCAATCCCCCCAGTCTCCTCCGGAAGCACCGGGAGGTTTCCGGCGTCCGCGTACGTCAGCCCATGGCCGAGCGGTAAGAGAGGGTCGTATCCGGGATCACCGTAGTTGAGGACGACCTGGGACGGGTCCTTCGGCCAGGAGAACGAGAGCTTCCCGTGGAAGTCGTGACGGATCGTTCCATCGGCCGCGGCGAAGAGCACGTCGGCGATTCCTCCGCCCTCCGTTCCCGGAAGCCACGCGGCGACGAACGCCTCGGACGCGTTGATGTGCGGATTCACCCAGAGCGGGCGGCCGGAGAGGAAGATCGAGACGACAGGAATGCCGGCGTCTCCGAGCCGGCGCAGCAGCGCGAGATCTTTCTCGCCTCCATAGATAATGGTTTCGCGATCTCCCTGAAACTCGGCGTACGGATCTTCTCCGTGGACGACGACCGCGACATCCGGCTTCTCGATGAACGAGCCGTCGACGCTGAGCGTCGCCCGCCCGCCCGCGCCTTCGACGGCGGAGCGGATCCCATCCCAGATCGACGTGGCTCCCGGAAAGTCGGCATTCGTGTTCTCCGTCCCCTGCCACGACAGCGTCCATCCGCCCGACTGCTTGCCGATGTCGTTCGCACCGTCGCCCGCGACGAGGACGTGGAGAGTAGGATCGAGGGGCAACGTGCGGTCGTCGTTCTTCAGGAGGACGAGCGACTCGCGCACCGCCTGGCGCGCGACGGCGCGGTGGTCGGGCGATCCGATGAGCGCGAAATCGCCGCCGAGCGCGCGCTCCGACGGCCGCCCCGCTTCGAACAGGCCCGCGCGCATCTTCACGCGAAGGATCCGCCGCACCGCCTCGTCGAGCCGCGACCGCGGAATCGTTCCGTCCTTCACCTGCGCGCGCGTGTTCGCCCACAGCTCCTTCCAATCCTCGGGGACCATGTACATGTCGATCCCCGCGTTGAACGCCTGCGGGCAGTTCCCGTTCGTGCAGCCGGGAATCTGGCCGTGCGCGTTCCAGTCGCCGACGACGATCCCGTCGAAGCCCATCCGCTCGGTCAGGACGTCCGTCAGCAGGCCGCGGTTGCCGTGCATCTTGACGCCTTCCCAACTGCTGAACGACGCCATGACCGCCTGCACGCCCGCCCCGATCGCGCCGACGTATCCCTGCGCGTGGATGTCGCGCAGCTCCTCCTCGGTCGCGACAGTGTCGCCCTGATCCTTCCCTCCCGCGGTGCCGCCGTCGCCGAGAAAGTGCTTCGAGGTCGCGACGACCTTGCCGGGACCGAGAAACGCGTCACCGTTCGGGTCTCCCTGAAGGCCGGTGACCATCGCCGCGGCGAGACGGCGGACGAGCGCCGGATCTTCGGACCAGCTCTCGTACGCGCGTCCCCAACGGTCGTCGCGGGCGACGGCGACCGTCGGCGAGAAGTTCCAGTCGATCCCCGTGACCTGCATTTCGATGGCCGTGACCTCGCCGATGCGGCGGAGAAGGTCGGGATTGCGCGTGGCGCCGAGGCCGACGTTGTGCGGGAAAAGCGTGGCGCCGACGATGTTGTTGTGGCCGTGGACGGCATCGGAGCCCCAGATGATCGGAATCGCGAGATTGCCGTCCGAGGTGTCCATCGACGCGTCCCAGAAGGCGTCGGCGAGGTCGAGCCAGTCCTTCGGCGTCGCTTTGCGGACCTCGCCCGGCCACCCGCCGCCCCCGTTGAGGACGGATCCGAGGTGGTACGCCTTCACGTCTTCCGGGGTGACGTGCGTGATGCTCGCCTGGATGACCTGACCCACCTTTTCCTCGAGAGACATCTTCGCGAGGAGCGCGTCGATCGCGGCCTCGATCGCGGGATCGCGCGGGACGGGACTCCCGACGTGGGGCCAGATCTCGGGGCGAACGCTTCCCGGCGGTTCGGCAGCGGCGATGGAATGGGAGGCGAGCTCGACCGCAGCAGCGAGAAGCACGACCGTGAAAACCCGGATCAGCGACATGCGGGACCCTCCACGAGGCATTGTAGTCACGACTGGTGGCTCGCTATAGGATAGTCGTGATGTACGTTCTACTCTGGTTCTATCAGCCCGCGGCGGGACGCGAGGAAGCGTTCGAGCGGACCTACGGCATGGGGGGCGACTGGGCCGCGTTCTTCCGGAAGGGCGACGGGTATCTCGGGACCGAGCTGTGGAAGGGCGAGAGCACCGACGGCTACGTCACGGTCGACCGCTGGGAGACCAAGGCGCATTTCGAGGAATTCCGGTCCGCGCACCATGCGGAGTACGAGGCGCTCGATCGCGGTTGTGAACATCTGACGGCGGTGGAACGTTTTCTCGACGCGTATGAAGCCGTGGGCTGATATGATCGTATCGCCCCAGCGGACCCGCTCCAGAAGAGGAAAACCCCACCAGGAACCGATCCTTGCAAGGTAAGATCGTGGCCTCGCGCGGTTCAGCCGACACGCGGGCCAGAAAGAGAAGGAGTGCATGGCTTCCAAAGTATTCGTCGGGAATCTCGACTACAAAACAGAGCGCGCCGAGCTCGAGTCCCTCTTCGCGGAAGCGGGACAGATCAAGGACGTGTTCCTGCCGACCGATCGCGAGACCGGCCGCAAGCGTGGGTTCGCCTTCGTGGAGTTCGACACGGACGAGGAGGCGGAGGCGGCGATCCAGAAGTTCAACGGGCATCAGCTCAACGGGCGCGCGCTTCGCGTGAACAAGGCTGAAGACCGTCCTCGCGGCGGAGGCGGCGGCCGTCCATCCGGCGGCGGCTACGGCGGAGGCTACGGCGGCGGAGGCGGGTACTCCCGTCCCGAGTCGTACGATCAGGGCGGCTATGATCCGTTCCCCCGCGGCGGCGCCGGGAAGTCCAAGGGCAGCCGGCGGAACATCCGCGGCAAGAAGCGCAGCCTCTGATCCACAGCATTTCCGCCGAGGGTTTTATCCACAGATTACACAGATTTACACAGATTTTTGGCTTTGCCCCAAGCCAACTCAATCTGTGTAAATCTGTGTAATCTGTGGATGTTTTTTTCGTGAAATCTGTGGGCGAGCTCTACTTCCGCCAGCTCCTCGCGGGGCGCGACTTCGCCGCGGACGACGATGTCGCCCGGCAGATGGTGAACTTCTGCTATCTCATCGGCGATCGTGAGAAGCGAGAGTGCGTCGTCGTCGATCCGGCGTGGGACGTCGGCGGCCTGGTCGACGCCGCTGCGGGCGACGGGATGCGCGTCGTCGGTGCGCTCGCGACCCACTACCATCCCGACCACGTCGGCGGCGCGATGTTCGGTCTCGAAGTGGAAGGGGCGGCGCGTCTCCAGGAGAGCGCGCCCGTTCCGGTCCACTGCCACCGCGACGAGGCGTACGGCATCAAGTTCATGACGGGGCTCTCCGATTCGGACCTCGTGCTCCACGACGGCGGCGACGCCCTGGAAGTCGGCGACGTCCGCATCGAGCTGCTCCACACGCCGGGGC
>JBOGJQ010000236.1:0-7433 GCA_050745405.1 Thermoanaerobaculia bacterium
TGGACGACGGGGGTGGCCCTCGCCACCCCCGTCATCCCGAGCGATAGCGAGGGATCAGGGTCGGGCGGGACGCGCGTGACGCGGCATCTCAGGTCGGCGGAGAGCGAACGTTCGTCGTCCTGCCGACCTGAGATGCTCCGTCTTCGGATTGCCCACCCGTCCCTGATCCCTCGCTCCGCTCGGGATGACGGCTCCGCTCGGGATGACGGCTTCGCTCGGGATGACGCCTGAACGCCGTACAATCCCTCTGATGGACCCCGTCATCCGCGCGAGCGACCTCTCGAAGGTCTACCGCCTCTATCCGAGGCCGCTCGACCGCCTCCTCGAGATCTTTCTTCCCGGATCGCGCCACACGGATTTCCAGGCCCTCGACGAGGTCTCGTTCGAGATCGCGCCCGGGGAGACGATCGGCCTGATCGGCCACAACGGCGCAGGGAAGAGCACCCTCCTCAAGCTCCTCTGCGGCGTCACGGCGCCCAGCGCGGGCGCGCTCGAGGTCCGCGGTCACATCGCCTCGATTCTCGAGCTCGGAACGGGCTTCCATCCGGAGTTCACCGGTCGCGACAACGCCGCGCTCAATGCGGCGATCCTGGGTCTGTCGGCCGCCGAGGTTCGCGAGGCGCTCCCGAAGATCCTGGAGTTCTCCGAGCTCGCCGGCTTTCTCGACCAGCCCGTGAAGACCTACTCGTCCGGCATGTACATGCGCCTCGCGTTCTCCGTCGCGGTGAACGTCGATCCCGACATCCTCGTGATCGACGAGGCGCTCGCGGTCGGCGATGGGCACTTCCAGAAGAAGTGCATCGACAAAATCCGCGAGTTTCAGCGCAAGGGAAAGACGATCGTCTTCTGCTCTCACGCCCTCTACTACATCTCGAACCTGTGCGGCCGGACGATCTGGCTCGATCACGGCTCGCTCCGCGGGATCGGACCGTCGGTCGACGTCGTGCACGAGTACGAGAGCTGGCTTCTCGAGCAGGAGAAGGCGACGCCGCCGGCGGAGCGCACGGCCAGCGAGGTGCAGCGCGTCCGTATCCGTTCGGTCGAGATCCTCGACGCGCGCGGGCGTCCGGCAGAGAGCTTCGCGACCGGGGACGACGTCGTCGCGCGGATCGTCATCGAATCGGACGATCCGGCGCAGCCGGTGCATCTGCTCGCGAGCGTGAACCGCGCCGCGGATCAGTTGCAGTGCTTCGCGTTCGGCACCGTGCCGGACGGGCTCCCGCCGCTGTCGGGCCGGTCGGTGTACGAGGTTCGCGTTCGCCTCGTCGAGCTCCCGCTCGTTCGCGGCGAGTACGAGTTGATCCTCTACGTGGGCGACGAGAACGCGCTCCACGTCTTCGATCGCAAGGACCTCCGTCCCGCCTTCTCCATCGCGGGGGACCGCTACGAGATCGGCATGATCTCGGTCGCGCACGAGTGGGAGATCGACGGCCGGCGAGTCGGCGCGGCGGGACCGTTCCGCGTCGTCGGCGGCGGGACGCATCCACTGCAGCATGTCGACTGAGCGCCGCCTCCCGTTCGCGGCGGCGCCCGACGCGGCGCCGGAGCTCGTCCTCGCCGCGCGCGCTCTCGCCGCTCCGCTCCGCGATCGCGGCATCGAGGCGGTCGAGCTGCCGGACGCCTGGAACCGCGGGGGCGAGCCGCCGATCCTCGTTCTCGGCGAGCGCACCGAGCCGGGTCTGATGCGCGGCGTGCTGCAGCTCGTCCTCGTCGAGAATCATCTCGACCTGCTGCGCGGCGACGAGCGGATCGATTCGTTCGCGCCTTTCGGACCGCCCCTCCCGCCGCCGCGCGATCCGCGGCGCCTCCTCGTGCGCGGCGGCTCCTCGTCCCGCCGGACGAGGATGATCGAACGAACGCTCGCGCTCCTCGAGCCGTTCGGCATTCGCTCGCTCTGCTGGCGGGAGTGCCCCGATCTCGAGCGCCCGCGCCGCGTGGACGAGGTCCACACCGATGTCGACGCGGAGGAGCTCACCAGACTGCTCTCCTCCGCCGGCGTCGCGTTCGAGCCCGCCGAAGGGCCGGAGGACTCGACCGTGCTGCCGCCGCTCGCCGCATCGTGCGGAATCACGACGGTCGTGCACGGAGCGGCGACGGGTGCCGTGGGCGTGGTCGCCGTGGAGGCGTGGTCGCCGGACTCGTTCGCCGAGGCGATCCTCGGCGCGATCGAGCGGGGGAGGGTGCCCGCGGCGGGGGACGCGGCGCGCGCGGCCGATCGCCTCGTCGAGGCGATGGGGCCATGACGCGCATCGCTCTCGTCGTCGTGAACTACCGGACCGCCGAGCTGACCGCGCGCGCCATTGCTACGGCAGGTGCGGCTTCGTCCAGCGCGATCGAAGTCGTCGTCGTCGACAACTCCGGCGACGAGGGCGAGCGCAAGCAGCTCGCGGAGCTCGGCGTCGATCGGATCCTCGACGCGCCGTCGAACCCCGGCTATGGCGGCGGCGCGAATCTGGGAGTCGCCGCGACGCGCGGCGAGATCGTGCTGATCGCCAATCCGGACGTCGAGCTCGCTCCCGGATCGATCGACCGTCTCGTCGAGTCGGTCTCCCTCCGTCGCACGGGACTGGCCGGCCCGTCGTTCTCGTGGGATCACGCGGGGGAGTGGCTGCTGCCTCACCCCGAGGTCCCCACGCGGCACCGGGAGGTCGCGCGGATTCTCGCGGGGCGCTCCGCCGCGTTCGGCGCGCGCTGGCGCCGGAACCGGCAGCGCGCGCGGGTCCGCGCCTGGATGCTCCGCGATCGGACCGATGTCCCCGCTCTTTCCGGCGCGCTCCTCTGCGTCCGGCGCGACGTCTTCGACGCGGTCGGCGGATTCGATCCTCGCTTCCGTCTCTACTTCGAGGAAGTCGATCTCGCGCTGCGCATCCGCCGCCGCGGCTTGCGCGTCGTGTTCGATCCCGGCGCCACGTGCCGCCACGCGTATGCGCAGAGCGCCGGCCGCAGCGATCACGCCGGCGCGCTCTATCTCGAATCCGAAGAGCGCTTCCTCGCGAAGTGGTACGGCCGGCGGTTCGCGCGATTCGCCGTGGGTACGCGGCGGCCGCTTCGGCCGCGGCTCGAGTGGACGGACGCGCCGATGGATCGCCCCATCGAGTTGCCCCCCGGCCGCTGGCTCGCCGAGGCCTCGCCGCTCGAGGACATGGCGACGGCCGCGGGGGCGTTCATCGAAAGCGGCCCCCTCCGCATTCCGGAGGAGATCCGCGCCTCGTATCGCGGGGACGCCCTTTTCGTCCGCGTCTCGGACCCAGGCTCCGGGCGGGAAGTCGCGGCCATCCGCCTCGTCCGACTTCATTAGAATGAATCCGATGGAACGATCACCGACGAGCCCGCCCGCGGTCTTGGTCGTCGTCCCCGCGTTCGACGAGGAAGAATCGATCGGAACGACGGTCGAGGAGCTCGAGGCGTATCTCGGGTCGACCGGGCTGGCGTACGAGATCCTCGTCGTCGACGACGGCTCGCGCGACGGGACGGCGGAGATCGTTCGCGCGCGCCAGAAGCAGAACGCGGCGATCCGGCTTCTCTCGCTCGGGCGGAACCAGGGGAAGGGTGCGGCCGTGCGTCGCGGCGTGGCCGAGGCGCGCGGCGAGGTCGTCGCGTTCATCGACGCCGATCTACCGTACGAGCTGCAGAACCTCGGCAACGCGATCGCTCTCGTCCAGTCGGGCACCGCGGAGGTCGCGATCGGCGGCCGCGATCTTCCGGAGTCGGAGCGCGACGTGTCGTACCCGCCGCTCCGCGCGTTTCTGGGGCGGACGTTCTCGCTGATCGTGCGCGCACTTCTCGTCCCCGACGTCCCCGACACGCAGTGCGGCCTCAAGGCGTTCTCCGCGAACGCGGCGAAGCTGCTCTTCTCCGAGTCGCGGCTTCGCGGCTTCGGGTTCGATTTCGAAGTCCTCTTTCTCGCGCGGAAGTACGGCTTCCGGATCGAGCGGGTTCCTGTCTCGATGTCGCACCGGCACGCGTCGAAAGTGCGACTGGTCGCGGACTCGCTCCGGATGTTCGGCGATGTCATCCGGGTCCGGTACTGGAACCGGAAGCAGCTCTACCGGTCCCCACGCCGTTGCCCGGTCTGCTTCTCGAGCGAGGTCACGACGCTGACGCAGATCCGTCGCTGGGTCGTCCGGAGCTGTTCGCGGTGCAAGTGCCGCTACCTCGGATCGTTCCCCTCGGAAGAGGAGCTCGAGGCGCTGTACAACGCGGAGTACTTCTCGAGCGATCGCGACAGGGAGCACGGTTACGCCTCGCGCGAGCTGACGGCGGCGACGCGCAAGACGAACGAGCGCCGTCTCGCGATCCTGCGGCGCAATGTCGTTCCGGAAGGGCGGATTCTCGAGGTGGGGGCGGGGAACGGCCTTTTCGGTCAGCTCGCGGCGCGCGAGTTCGACTACGTCGGTATCGACGTCGCCGCCGATGCCGTCCGTGTCGCGCAGAGCCGCGGCCTCCACGTCGTCCGCGCCTCGCTCGCGCATTTCGTCAACACGGGAACGCCGTTCGACGCCGTGACCCTCTTCCACGTCTTCGAGCACCTGGCCGACCCGCACGACGCGCTCGCGACGCTTCGCGAGCTCCTCCGGCCCGGCGGCACGCTCGTCCTGATCACGCCCGACACGGAGAGCCTCCTCTGCGCGATCTCCGGCAATCGTTGGGTGAGCTACAAGTTCCCGGAGCACCTCATTCTCTATTCGCGTTCGGCCCTGATCGAGCTGCTCGAGCGCTCGGGCTTCGAGATCGTCGCCGCGTCGTCGGATTTCGAGTACTGCGATCATCCTTTTCTCGTCTCGCGTCTCGAAGCGCTGCACCCTGCCGCGGCGGCCGTGGCGAAACCGCTGTTGGGGGCGCTCCCGAATCCGCTCGCGGCGACGTCCGGCTCGATCCGCATCGTCGCGCGCCGCCGCTCCGGGCCGCCGGTGAACCTCCAAGCCATCCGTGCCGTGGAACCGACGCATGCCCGGTGAGGCGGAAATCGTCCGGCCCGCGTGCCGGGACGACGTACCGGCACTGGGCGATCTCTTCGAGGAAGTCTTCGGCGCGCGGCGCGATCCCGCCATCTGGATCTGGAAGTACTTCGACAATCCTCGCGGCTGCATGAGCTTCGTTTGCGAAGCCGCGGGGCGGCTCGTCGCGCACTGTGCCGGAACGCCCGTCGTTTTCCGCGACCGCGGGCGCGACACGCTCGCGCTGCAGGTCTCCGACATCATGAGCAGCCCCCGCCATACCGGCGGCGCCGGCCGTGGCGGCGTGTTCTACCGCACGATGAAGGGCTTCTTCGACGCGTACTGCGGACCGAACGCGATTCCTGTCGTGTACGGCTTCCCGGGAGAGCGTCACCGGCTCGTCGGCGAGAGGCTCCTCGGGTACAGCGCAGTCGAGCCGGTATGCGAATTCCACCTCGATGCCGGGACTGCCTCGCGCCGGCCCGAGCCTCTCGCGCTCCGCGACCTCGACTTTTTCGGCCGGTTGCCCCTCCGCACGGGCGCAGTTCGCGATCTGACGTACCTTCGGTGGCGGTATGCGGACCATCCCGTCGCTCGGTACGGAAAGGTCGCAGTGCGACGGCGCCTCCTTCCGGGGACGCAAATTGCAGCGCTCGTCCGGGAGGACGACCGGATGCTTCAAGTCATGGAAGTCGCGGGGCGGTTCTCGCGGACCGCCGTCGAGGACCTCGCGGCGGCTCTCGCTGCCGCCGGCAAGGAAGTCCTGTTGTGGGGATCGCCGGAGCATCCGGTCGGGCGCGCGCTCGCCGAAGGAGGGTTTTCCGTCCGCGAGCGCGACCACTGGCTGGAGGTCCGGCGGTTCGACGGCGGGCCCGCTCCCGCCGCGGGAGAGCTTTACTACTCCCTCGGCGATTACGACGTGTACTGACGGGACCACGATGCGCGAGCTCGAATCACACGGATCCACGCCGGCGCTCGAGGATGTCGGACGAAAGAAGATCCTCGTCGTCGACGACGATCTCCCCCTGCGCGGCATGCTCTCCTCGGTCCTGCGCCGCAGCGGATTCCAGGTCTATCTCGCCGCCGACGGCAGCGAGGCGCAGCGCGTCCTCACGATTCACCGGCCGCACGTGATCCTTCTCGACCTCATGATGCCCGGCATCAACGGGTGGGATTTCCTGCAGACGCTCCGCGACACGGGATTTCTCCCGCAGACGCCGGTGATCGTCGTCTCGGCGCATCTCCAGCGCGACCCGCAGCTCCTGCTGCAGATGGGCGTGCGCGCGATTCTCCCGAAGCCGTTCAACCTCGATGAGCTCCTCGACCTGATCCGGCACGTGGCCCCGTAGATGTGGCCGGGCCGTCCCGGCCCGAGCCTCTTTCCGGAGGGCTCGCGACGGGACGCCGCGGCCACATTACCTTTCGATCATGTCGCCGAGGGTCGCCTTCCGATGCGGCAGGCGCGCGATGAAGGCCTCGAAGAGCGGCGACGCCATCAGCTCCTCGTCCCCGTGATACGTCGGGACGACGAGAGCGGGAAACTTCGCGAGGATCTCCTCATCGGAGCGTCTCCTCCGCGCCTGGACCTCGCCTCGCTTCGCCATGATCCGGTCGGCATGGCGGAAGAACCACTCGATTGCGCGGAACTGCATCGCGGTGAGCTCGTCGTCGATCGCGGGCGTGCGGGAGGCGATGCGGAGGCCGAGCTTCCGCGCGGCGCGCGCGAGGAGCGACGCGGAAGGCGGCGGCTCGATCGGCGCCTCGTCGAGCGGCGGACGTCTCAGGCGCGCCGTCCCCGGATTCCGGTCGACGACGAACCGGTGCACGCGATGGAGCGCCGCGAGAAACGAAGCCCCGACGGCAGCCGGGAAGAGCTCGTCCCCGTAGTTCTTGACCGCGGTCTGCAGCGCGTTGCGCTCGAAGAGAACGCCGCGCTCGAACGCGCCGAGGCGGTCGCTCGTCGCGGAGGAGCGGTGGCGGACGACGGCGCCGGGCTCCCACAGCACGCGCTCTCCCGCGATCCAGCTCCGCCAGCCAAAGTCGACGTCCTCGAGATACGCGAAGTAGTCGTCGTCGAAACCGCCGGCGCGGAGAAAGTCCTCGCGGCGTGCGATGAGATTTCCACCGCACGCGAAGAGGATCTCCGCCCCCGGCGCTGGCTCGTCGACTTCGGCGAGCCGCTTGCGGAAGCCCGGCTGAAAGCCGTGGCCGTCGAATGTCATCGCGCCGCGCACGAAATCGGCGCGCTCGCCGCGATCGTCGACGATCTTCCCGCCGACCGCGACGACGTCGCCGCTCGCGCCGTCGATCGCCCGTACGAGCGCCTCGAGCCACCCCGGCTGCGGTACCGCGTCGTTGTTGAGAAGAATCAGCAGGTCCGATTCCGAGGTCTCCGCGCCGATGCGAACGCCACCGGTGAAGCCGCGGTTCGTCGCCGATCGGAGGAGGCGCACTTCCGGATGGCGTTCGCGCACGGCTTCGGCCGTCCCGTCGGTC
>JBOGJQ010000237.1:0-11288 GCA_050745405.1 Thermoanaerobaculia bacterium
GTGTCGGAGCGCACGAGCTCCGCGGCGATGGAGTCGACGCGGCGAGCGAATGCCGCGAGCCGCGAGCCCGCCCGCCGGACCTCCGGCGGCGCGTCCTCCGGAAGCGTCGCGAGCGGCTGCGTGACGAGCGCGTAACGTGGGGCGAGCTCGACGAGGTCCGCGTCGTCGCCGCGAGCCGCCGCCTCGGTCCAGCGGTCGACGAACGCGTGGTGATTCCGGAGAGCGTCCTCGAGATCGCGCGCGGCGCGCAGCTCGACGTCGACGATCCGGCCGAGCTCCCGCTGCGACTCGCGCGCCCGCCACGTCAGAAGAAAGGCGACGGCGACCAGGAGGATCCCGTACGCGACCGAGATCGTCAGGATGCGCGTGCGGAGACGCGGCCGGCGCGCCGCTTCGCCTTTCTCCTCTCCCGCCATGCTCGCAGTCAGAATAACGCGCCCGTGGTCGGTTGTCCGTCGTCAACCGGCAACCGGCAACCGGCGACCGGAAACCGACAACTGACAACGAACCACGAACAGCGAATAACCTCCGCGATATCATGACGATGGCCCGGCGTTAGCAGGCCGATCGGGTCTGGTGCGTTCCTGGGAGCTGCCGCTCGGGGCGCCGCGTCACCGCATGGAGCAGAGCGTCCCAACTCCCGAGCCGCCTCCCGATCACGAGGAGAGCAGCTTCAGCCGTCAGCGCGGGCGTCCGATCCGCGGCTGCATCCGTCTGCTCGGCAACGCCCTGATCGGTCTCATCGTCCTTCTCCTTCTGATGTGGGGCGGCGGCTGGTACTACGTCGGCTCGCCGCACTTCGCGCGTCTGGTCAAGGAGCGCATCGAGCGCAACCTCGAATGGCGCCTCGGGCGCGAGGTGACGATCGGGCGCGTGGTCGTCGATCGCGGAGAGCTGGGGCGCGTCCTCCTCCAGGACGTCCGGGTCGCGAATCTTCCGGAAGGGGCGCATCCGTACTTCGCGACCGTGCGCGAAGTCGAGATCGAAGGCGGTATCGGCTCGTTCCGGACGCGGACGATTCACGTCGGACGCGTCGACGTGCGCGAGCCGCGCCTCAACGTCGAGATTTTTCCCGCTGGCGCGGCGCATCCGCACAACTTCCCGCGATGGCGGCGCAGCGAGCCGCGCCGCACCCCGATCACGCGCTTCGACGTCGACAAGATGTTCATCAGCGGCGGCATCGTCGAGCTGCTCGACCATCGCCACGACTTCCAGGTTCTCGCGCGCGCGATCGCGAGCGAGGTCGACCCGACGATCCGGAAGGGCCTCTACACGGGCGTCGCGACGACGCCGAGCGTGACGATCCGCTTCCGGGACTACGCGCCGTTCACCGTCGGGATGCGGAGCGACTTCGACTACCGCCCGGGCGCGCTCGTTCTCGAGCGGACGATCTTCCAGGGGCGCGGCATGGAGATCGCGGCGAGCGGGACGATCGAGCCGCTGACTCGCGCCGTCTACGATTTCGATCTCGAAGGGCGGACCGAGCTCGCCCGCGTCCGCGAGATCTTCGCCGTCGAGCAGGAGCTCCGCGGCCTGGTCGATTTCGAGGGTCACATCGAAGGAGAGAAGGGCGACTTCCGCATGACGGGCGACTTCTCGATCCCGACCGTCGTCGCCGACACGTACGAGATCGATTCGGTCCGCGGATCGTTCGTCGCGACCGAGACCGACCTCGCCGTCGACGTCGCCGCGGCGGAGTACGGCGGCGGAACGCTCGAGGCGGACTACCGCCTCCCTCGCTTCATCGACCCGTACGCGATGACCATCGATCTCGCGTTCACCGGCGTCTCGATCGAGAAGCTCTTCGCCGACTGGGAAGTCGAGAACACGGGGCTGCGCGGTCGCGCGACGGGAACCCTGGCATACGGGTGGGACAAGGCCGACCTGCTCGGCGGCAGCGGACGAGGGTCGGCGCGCCTCGACCCGGGCGCCGTCGCGTTCGGCGAGGCGCGCTATCCGATCCGCGTCTCGGGCGCGACCGACTTCGCGATCGATGCCGGCGTGATTCAGTTCGCGCCCTCGCGGCTCCAGACGCCCGCGAGCCGCATCGCCTTCCGCGGCTCGCTCCGGATCGAGGACCTCGTCGCCGGTCTCGATCTCGACGTGACGAGCGCCGACTTCGCCGAGCTCGATCGGATTGCGTTCAATTTCGCGCAGGGTCTCGAGATCGACGATTTCGAGCTTCTCGGCTTCGGCGGGTCCGGCCGGATCGTGGCTTCCGTCGACGGACCCCTCGCCGAGCCGCGCGTCGCGGCGAGCATCTCGGGAGAGAACGTCGCCTGGAGCGAAGTCGTCCTCGGTGCCGCGGAGATCGCGCTCCGGTACGACGGCGGCGCCGACCTGCTGCGCTTCGAGCCCGCCGTCTTTCGCGGCTTCGGAGGCAGTGTCGTGCTGCGCGGCACCATCGCCTTTCCGGAGAACGCTCCCGGACCCCGCTTCGACCTCGTCGCGGAGGTCGAGAATTACCCGGCCGCGACGATCGTCGAGGCGATCGATCTCGATCTCCGCGTCTTCGGCAGCGGCACCGGCGTCGTTCGCGTCACGGGGACTCCGGACCAGGGAGAGGCGGTCTTCGAGGACGTGCGGATCGCGCGCGACGGAGAGCGGATCAGTCTGAGCGGTCTGGTCGCGTGGATGCCGGGCGAGGGGAACGTGCGGTACGACCTCGACATCGGCGCCACCGCCGTTCCGATCGCCGACATCGCGGCATTCCTCGATCTCGGCGAGCTGCCGGTGACGGGGGAGCTCACGGGGACGCTCCACATCGAGGGGCCGAAGGATCGCCTCGAGGGCGCGGGCGCCGTGACGATCCGCGAGGGCGCGATTTTCGGCGAGCCGGTCGAGCTCGCGCGTGCCGAGCTCGAGTTCCACGAAGGCGTTCTGACGGCGCGCGCGATCGAAGTGCAGACGGCGGCCGGTGTCATCCGCGGCGAAGCGACGCTCGACCTCGCGCAGGAGCGGTTCTCGTACACGCTGGAGCCGACGGAGCTCCACCTGTCGCAGATCGAGGCGCTCTCGGGAATCGCGGCGCTCCTCGGGCGGCGCGTCCGGATCACCTCGAGCGGCGCCGGCCCGTTCGAGCAGCCCGACCTGCTCATCGAGGCGGTGCTCGCGGACGTCGCTCCCGGCGGGGAGCCGCTTCCGGAAGGGACCGAGCCGCCGCGCCTCTACATCGCGATGCGCAACGGCCAGCTCCGCATCATGGGATCGGCGTACGACGCGCTGCAGATCGAGGGCACCGGGACGATCGCTCCCGACGGAGCCCTCGACGGCGCCGTCCAGATCGTCGTCGCGGACCTGGCGCAGCTGCTCCAGATCTTCGCGCCGGACGTCGATCTCGACGCGACCGGCCGGGCAGTCGTGCAGCTCCAGCTCGGCGGCGCGACGACCTCGCTCGAGACGCTCGAGATCGTCGGGACGATCCCGGTGCTGCAGGTCACGATCGCCGACACGGCGATCGTTCCCGCGGAGCCGATCCGCTTCGTCCTCGATGACGGCCGGATCGACATCGAGTCGTTCGAGGTGAGCACCGATACGTCCCGCTTCTCCATCGCCGGAGGCGTTTCGCTGACGGGCGACCGCGCGATCTCGCTCCGGGTCGACGGCCTCGTCCAGGCGGCGTTCCTGCAGCTCTTCCTCGACGACACGCGCGTCGAGGGAAGGATCAACGTCGCGGCCAGCGTGGCGGGAACGCTCGACGATCCGCAGATCCGCGGCACCGCGGAGATCCAGGACGCGGAGCTGCGCCTGCCGGGCTTCCCGCAGCTCATCGACGAGATCCGCGGCACGATCGCGTTCCGCGGCGAGCGGATCGAGATCGACTCTCTCACGGCGGTCATCGGCGGCGGCCGCGTCGTCACCGGCGGGTTCGTCGCGCTCGACGGTCTGACGCCGGCCCGCTTCCGCGCGACCGTGCAGGGCACCGACGTCGCGCTCCGCTACTTCGAAGGGCTCACTCTCGAGGGCGACTTCGACCTCGTCCTCACGGGCGATCTCGAGCGCTCGCTCCTCCAGGGCGAGGTGCTCGTCGACCGCGCGCTCTACTACCGCGACTTCGACGTGACGAGCCAGCTGCTGAACCTGATCCTCGAGCGACGCGTGATCGGACCCGAGATCGCCGCGGGGTGGCAGGACAACGTGTCGCTCCGCGTCGACGTCTCCGCGCCCGAGACCCTCGCCGTGCGGAACAACATCGCCGACATCACCGGAAGCGCCGAGGTCGACGTGCGCGGCACGCTCGCGAATCCCGTCATCCTCGGGGACATCACGATCAACGAAGGGGGAACGATCGAGTTCCAGGACCAGGAGTACCGCGTCGTCCGCGGCACGGTTACGTTCCAGAATCCCTTCACGATCGATCCCTACTTCGACATCACGGCCGAGGCGCGGCGTGGCGAGTACGACCTCACGATCAATCTGACGGGAACGTTCGACCGCATCACGCCGACGATCACGAGCGATCCGCCGACGAGCGATCTCACGCTGCTCTCGCTGATCGCGCCGCAGATCGCCGATCCGAGCCGCACGGACATCAGCCGATTCGACGTCCAGAACCTCGGAGCCGCCGGCGGCTCGCTCCTGTTCCAGACCGTCGGAGAGCTCATCGGGCAGCGGATCTTCCCCTTCGCGGATGCGTTCCGTCTCGACACCGGCACTCTCGCCGAGACCGAGCCGAGGGTCACGTTCGAGAAGCGCGTGTCGGACGAGCTCCGCGCGATCCTCGTCTACTTCTACGACAGCGAAGAGAACATGATCATCGTGGAGTGGCAGGTCACGCCGGACTGGATGCTCCAGTTCGTGCGCGACACGCGCCGCGAGACCGACTTCGTCTTCGACACCGTCGACGCGCGCTTCCGCCGCCGGTACGAAGGACACTGGTTCAAGGAGAACGAGGACACGGTTGCCGTCGCGGAGGCCGCGCCCGGTACGGAGCTCGAGCCGCTGCCGCAGCCGGACCAGTACGAGGCGATCGTGCCGCTGACCGACGTCCTTCCGCAGCCGGTGGTCGCGTCGACCGACTTCGCCGCCGACGCGCCCGTCAACGTCGAACGCCTCGCCGAGATCGCCGCGCCGATCGCGGTCGGCGAGCCGCTCTCGCTTCGCGATCTCCAGACCGTGATCAAGGCGCTGTACGGGACCGGCGACTTCGGCGACGTGCGCGCCGACGCCGCGCCGGCCGGCGAGGGGACGATCGCGCTTCGCTTCCTGCTCAGCCTCAACTACCGGATCCGCGAGATCCAGTTCAACGGCCTGCCGTTCTCCACCGGGCGCGTCGAGAACGACGTCGTCGTCGACGAGGGGGACGTGCTGATCCTGAACGCGGTCGACCGCTCCGCCGAGGCCGTCGCCGACCTGTTGCGGCGGCGGGGGTGGATCGAGGCGACGGTCGATCCGGAGGTCGAGTTCACGCGGCGCACGAACAGCGCCGACGTGACCTTCCACGTCAACGCCGGGCCTCGCGCGCAGGTCGCGGCCGTCGAGTTCGAGGGGGAGCTCGCGCCCTTCACTCCCGAGCGCCTGATCGCCGAGATGAGGCAGCAGCCCGGCGCGACGTTCGACGCCTCACGGGCGCGGCGCGACGCCGAGCGCATCCTGGACTTCCTCGTCGAGGAGGGCTATCGCCGCGCGTCGACGCGCTTCCTCGAGCGTCTGTACGACGAGGAGGCGAACGCGGTGACGCTCCGCTACGCCGTGGACGCCGGAGTTCCCGTCGAGGTCCGCGTGACCGGCGTCGAAAGGCGTCGCGTGCGGCGGCTCCTTCCCTTCCGCGGCGACGAGCCGTACTCGGAAGACCTCGTTGACCGCGCCGCGGAGGAGATCCGGGATTACTTCCAGAGCCGGGGCTTCGCCTTCGCGACGGTCGACGTCGAGGAGGAGCCGATCGACGGCACCTGGGTCATTACGTACCAGGTCGAGCCCGGACAGCGGTACGAGCTCGCGCGCGTCGAGTTCGCCGGAAACGAACAGCTCGACGACGAGCGCCTGCGCGAGGCGATCGCGACGGCGCGGCCCGGCGGCATTCGCGGATTTCTCGCACGGCTGTTCCGCCGCCCCACGGGCTTCACGGACGAGATGCTGTCCGACGACGTCGAGTCGCTCGAGGCGCTCTATCGGATCGAGGGCTTCACGCAGGCGGAGGTCGCGCGCCCCGACGTCAGGCCGATCGGCGACAACCAGGTGGTCGTCTCGTTCCCGATTCAGGAAGGCCCCAGGACGATCGTCTCCGAGGTGCGCGTGGAGGGGAACGAGTCGTACGCGCGCGACCGTCTCCCGACGCTCGACCTCGATCCGGGCGATCCGCTCGACCCGCGGCTTCTCTACGCCGACAGGATCCGCCTCATGACGTTCTACGGCGACCGCGGCCACATCGAGGTCCAGGTCTCTCAGGACATCGACTACAGCGACGGTCGCACCTCCGCCGCCGTCACATACCAGATCTCCGAAGGGCCGCCGGTCGACATCGGCCAGGTCGTGGTGCGCGGCAATACGTACACCGAGACCGACGTCATTCTGAACCAGGCGCAGCTCGAGACCGGCGATCCGTTCAGCTACCGCTCGCGCCTCGAGGCGCAGCGCGAGCTCTATCGGCTCGGGATCTTCAACCGCGTCGACATCTTCGCGCAGGACGCCGGCGCGACCGTCGGCACGCGCAACGTCGTCATCGACGTCGAAGAGGGGAACGCGTTGTCGCTCGGCGGCTCGCTCGGCTTCTCGGACGAGTTCGGCGGCGGCGGCTCCGTGTCGCTGTCGCACCGGAACCTCTTCGGCACGGCCCGGTTCCTCGGACTGGAGGCGCGCTATTTCGAGCAGGAGCAGCGGTACCTGCTCACGTATCGGGAGCCGACCATTTTCGATTCCGACATCCCGCTTCAGATCACGATCTTCCAAAGCGACGAGCACCGCCGCGGCGTCCGCTTCGAACGAATCGGTACGTTCATCGAGGCGTCTCGCGTCCTCGCGGAGACGTTCCGATGGTCGCTCCGCTACGAGTATCGCCGGGTCGATTGCACCGAGGTGGACGTCAACGACCCTGACTTTCTCCCTTGCGGCGATCCCGCCTCACCCATCGAGGAGCGCGAGGTCGAAATCTCGAGCATCACCCCGACGGTCTTCTTGGACAGGCGCGACGATCAGATCAATCCGACGGACGGATGGTTCGCGAGCTCCTCGCTCGAATATGCGTTCCCGTTGTTCGCGGCCGATTCGACGTTCCTGAAGGGATTCACGCAGGGGGCGTGGTACCGGCCGCTGGGCGGGCGCTCGACGCTCGCCGTCTCGGCGCGGGTCGGCCTCATTCACCGCCTCACGACCACGGGACCGGGTTCGATCGTACCGTTCCCGGAGCGGTTCACCGCCGGCGGCGAGTCGAGCCACCGCGGGTTCGAGCTCGACCGCCTCGGCATCATCTGCGACGGGACCGATCCCGAGTGCGAGCCGACGCTCGTTCTCGTCCGGGAGGAGGGCGACGAAGATCCGATCGGCGCCGCCTTCCCGCTCGGCGGAAACGCGATGCTGCTGGCGAACGTGGAGTACCGCTTCCCGATCTTCGGGCAGCTCCAGGGGGCGGCGTTCGTCGACGCGGGGAACGTCTGGCGTCAGATCGACCTGATCGATTTCGAGCAGGTCCGCTACGGCGCCGGCGCGGGCCTGCGGTATCTCACCCCGCTCGGCCCCGTCCGCTTCGACGTCGGGTGGAACCTCGATCCCGAGCCGTGGGAGGAGGACTACGTCACGTTCCTGACGATCGGGTTCGCGTACTGACCCGGGTTCTCAGGCTCCCGGCTCGACCTGCTCGGCCGCCTCGACCCGTTCCTCCTCGAGCCGCGCCACCCGGGCACGGAGGTCGGCGATCTCGCCGCTGAGCCGCTGGATCTCGTCCCGCACCGCCTGGCGCGCGAGGTCCTCGACTTTTCCGGTGATTTTCGCGACCTGCTCCTTCTGAAAGTGGTCGAGGCGACCCCAGGAGTCGCCGAGAACGTCGCGGAGCATCGATTCGAGATTGGCCATGGAACCTCCCCGGGGAAGCCCGCAGCAACGGATATGCCCGGCGCCCGGGCCCGGAGGACGCGGGCTTGCGGGGCCAACGATCCTTATGGGTACAATGCCGTTCTCGGGAACCCACGACATGACGGCTCCGGCGATCCGGAACTTCGCGGAATTCTGGCCTTACTACGTCCGCCAGCACGCGCAGCCGCGGACGCGACTGCTGCACGCCATCGGCTCGACGCTGGCGGTCGTGTTTCTTGGGCTGGCCCTGACGATCTCGCCGTGGCTCCTCCTGGCCGCTCCGCTGGTCGGCTACGGGTTCGCCTGGTCGGGCCACTTTTTCGTGGAGCGGAACCGCCCCGCCACGTTCGGCCACCCCTTGTGGTCACTGGCAGCCGACTATCGGATGCTCTTTCTGATGATGGCCGGGCGGATGGACGAAGAGGTCGCACGCCACGCCGCCGCCGAGCCGCCGGCCGTCGAGACCGCCCAGCGGGCGTAGCGTCCGGGGCGTCTAGGGCGTCTAGGGCGTCTTGAGCGTCTTGAGCGTCTTGAGCGTCTTGAGCGTCTTGAGCGTCTAGGGCGTCTGGGGTGTTTTGAGGAGTCTCGCCGCGCGCCGGAGGCGCGGAGGAGGGTAGCCGGTGGTGACGCCGCGGAGCGGCGGAACCACCGGTTGCGCGATTCATTCTTGATTAGGCCCCGGAGGGGCCGCGCAAGGGTGGCGCCCCTCCGGGGCGCAATCTCGTGGGTTGCATTTCTCCCGGTGGTTCCGGCCCTTCGGGCCGTCACCACCGGCTACCGTCTTCGGCGCCTCCGGCGCCGTTTCTACTCCCGCGGCTCGCGGGCGCACGGACAGACCTCGTTCAGAAGGCAGTCGGCGCATTTCGGCTTGCGCGCGACGCAGAGGGTCCGGCCATGAGCGATGACGCGGTGGGAAAACCGGACCCACTCCTCCCGCGGGATCGCCTCCATGAGGTCGCGCTCGATCTTCTCCGCGTCCCGATGCGTCGTCAGCGCGAGCCGCTGGCTCACGCGCGAGACGTGCGTGTCGACGACGACGCCTTCGGCTTTCCCGAAGGCGTTTCCGAGGATGACGTTCGCGGTCTTCCGTCCGACGCCGGGAAGCGCGACCAGCTCTTCCATCGTCTGTGGCACCTCGCCGCCGTGCTCTTTCAGGAGCGCGTTCGCCATTCCGAGGAGCGACCGCGCCTTGCTGCGGAAAAAGCCGGTGGTCCGGATCGCCTCCTCGAGCTCGGCCGGGTCGGCGTGCGCGAGCGCCTCGGCATCGGGGTACTTCCGGAAGAGCGCCGGCGTGACCAGATTCACGCGCGCATCGGTCGCCTGGGCCGAGAGAATCGTCGCGACGAGCAGTTCGAACGGGCTCCGGAAATCGAGCGAGCACGTCGCCTTCGGGTACATGCGCGCGAGGCGGCGGAGGATCTCGTCGACGCGCTCGTCGCGCGCGCCGCCCCGTTTCCGCTTCTTCGCGGGCGCGCCGCGCTTCGTCTTTCCAGTGGCCGTCTTCGGCATCGGGGGACATTGTATGCAGATAGAATCGCAGTCCGGAGAGAGACATGACGTCGACGGAGACGACCACGGCTTCCGCGCGCCGCGTGACGGCGCCCCGAGGCACCGAGATCACCTGTCGCGGCTGGGAACAGGAGGCCGCGCTCCGCATGCTGATGAACAACCTCGACCCCGCCGTGGCCGAGAGGCCGGACGAGCTGATCGTCTACGGCGGGACGGGGCGGGCCGCGCGGAACTGGGAGTGTTTCGACGCTCTGGTCGCCACGCTCCGCCGCCTCGGATCGGACGAGACGCTCCTCGTCCAGTCCGGAAAACCGGTCGGGGTGTTCCGCACGCACGAGCAGGCGCCGCGCGTTCTCATCGCGAACTCGAACCTCGTTCCGCAGTGGGCGACGGCCGACGAGTTCCGGCGGCTCGAGGCGCTCGGCCTCACGATGTACGGTCAGATGACCGCGGGCTCGTGGATCTACATCGGGACCCAGGGAATCCTGCAGGGGACGTACGAATGCTTCGCCGCGGTCGCGAAGAAGCACTACGGCGAATCACTCCGCGGAAAGCTCGTCGTGACCGCGGGGCTCGGCGGGATGGGAGGCGCGCAGCCGCTCGCGGCGACGATGAACGAGGGGACCTGTCTCGTCGCGGAGGTCGACTCCACCCGCATCGAGCGGCGGCTGGCCACGCGCTATCTCGACGAGCGGGCGCCGGACCTCGGCGCCGCGATCGACCGCGCCCTCGCCGCGCGCGCGGCGGGCGAGGCCGTCTCGATCGGCGTCGAAGCGAACGCCGTCGATCTTCTCGAAACGCTCCTCGAGCGGGGCGTCGTTCCGGACGTCCTCACGGATCAGACCTCCGCGCACGACGAGCTGAACGGCTACGTTCCCGCCGGGCTCTCGTACGAGGCCGCTCTGGAGCTGCGGCGGAGCGATCCGGAGGGCTACATCGCGCGCGCATACGAGACGATGGCGCGCCACATGGCGCTCATGGTCGAGATGCAGCGCCGCGGCGCCGTCACGTTCGACTACGGCAACAATCTCCGTGGCCAGGCGAAGAAGGCCGGGTACGCGGAGGCGTTCGAGGTCTCGGGGTTCGTGCCGCTGTTCATCCGGCCGCTCTTCTGTGAGGGGAAGGGGCCGTTCCGCTGGGCGGCGCTCTCAGGCGACGAGAAGGATCTGCTCGAGACGGACGAGGCGATCCTCGAACTCTTTCCGGAGGATCGCCCGCTGCACCGCTGGATCCGGATGGCGCAGAAGCGCGTTGCGTTTCAGGGCCTGCCCTCGCGCATCTGCTGGCTCGGCTATGGCGAGCGCGCGCGGGCGGGACTTCGTTTCAACGAGCTCGTCGCGACTGGCCGCGTCTCCGCGCCGATCGTGATCGGACGCGATCACCTCGACGCCGGCTCGGTCGCTTCGCCGAATCGGGAGACCGAGGCGATGCGGGACGGCTCGGATGCGATCGCGGACTGGCCGATCCTCAACGCGCTGCTCAATACGGCCGCGGGGGCGACGTGGGTGTCGTTTCACCACGGAGGCGGCGTCGGGATCGGCTACTCGCTTCACGCGGGAATGGTCGTGGTCGCCGACGGAAGCGCCGGCGCCGCGGCGCGGCTCGAGCGCGTTCTGACGACCGATCCGGGCACGGGCGTGATGCGTCACGCTGATGCGGGATACGAGATCGCCGTCGAGGTCGCAAAGCGGCGCGGCGTCGATCTGCCGATGGCGGCGCCGAAGCGCTAGTGTAGTGCGTCAGAGATTCGGGCCATTTTGCTGGTGGCGCTT
>JBOGJQ010000238.1:0-8204 GCA_050745405.1 Thermoanaerobaculia bacterium
CTGCCGGATCGAGTCCCGGCTGAGGAGATCCTTCGCTCACACCACACCCGCCCCTCCTCGCTCAGGATGACGGCGCCCCATAAGAAGGAGAGACCGACCAACGACCAACGACCAACGACCAACGACCAACGAACAACGAGCAACGAACGACGACCAACGAAAAACGGATAACGGACAACGGACAACTATCGCGCGTCGAAGGTCTCGTATTCGACCGCGCGGCCCTTGACCGGCTCGACCCACTTCCACGACTGAAAGAGGTAGAGGTCGAAATGGAGGATAGTCACTTCCCGGGTCATGCGGACGCGTCCGAGGAGGCCGTCGCCGATCCCGCGCTTCTGTTCCTTGATGACGTGGCCGAGGTTCCGGATGACCGTGTTCTGCTGGCGACAGCCGCTCCGCTTGCAGAAGTAGTTCAGTGCCAGCTCGATCTTGAACCGCTCCATGTACTGGACCGGCACGGTGAAGAACACCTCGCGTTTCATGACGCGAATCCCGGAGAGGACCGGGCCGATGCCGAGGTTGAGGTGGAGAACGTTGCGGATCGGGTCGCGGTGACGCACGCCGACGTTCATCTCGCACCGCCCCTCGAGCACGGGAAGCACGAGCGAGGCGATGTGATCGCCCGTCAGGTTCAGCATGTCGCCGTCGACGAAAAAGAGAATCTGCCCGCGCGCCTCTTCGACGCCGACGCGCATGGCGAGCCCCTTCCCGTGATTCTCGAGCAGCGCGACCGTCTTCACGCCGTGTTGTCGCGCGACGTCGACGGTCCTGTCGGTCGAGCCGTCGCTGACGACGACGATCTCGTCGACGAGAGGGCTCTGTTGCAGAGCCCGGAGCACGTGTCCGAGAGTCTGCTCTTCATTGTAGGCGGCGATGATCGCGGAAACTCGCAAGCGGTAGATTCGTCCTGATCCCTCGAGGATGGAAAGCTCACTGCAACGCACGAACCAGCGGGATTCTACCCTACGGCCGCAAGCCCGCCGTGGCCGGACGTTTGCACCTCATGGGGCTCGATGAAACACGCAGCCTGCACCGTCGCCCTCGCCGCGGTGGCCGCTCTCGCGCTCGGCTGCAACACGCTCGCCGCTCTCCAGATCGCGGAGCCGGTCTACCACCTTCGCGACGTCGAGCCCCGCGTTCAGGTCGCGATTCCCCTCTCCGCCTCGTCGATCGATCTGACGTTCGACGTCGAGATCGAGAACCCGAATCCGGTCGGCCTGACCCTCGACCGCGTCGACTTCGAGCTGTTCGTCAACGGAAGCCAGATCCTGCGGGACATCAGCTCGCAGAACGTCCGGATTCCGGCTGAAGGGATCGGGCAATTCGACCTGCGGACGCGAATCGACTACGACGACGCACGGAACCTCTTCAACGAGCTCGCGAACATCATCCGCGGAGAGCGGGCGCAGTACGAGATCCGTGGCACGGCGTTCTACGACACGCCCATCGGCCGGCTCGAGTTCCCGCTCACGCTGTACCGGTCGGGATCGTAACCGGCGGCTATCGCGACACGTCGCGCAGCACGGTGATCCGGTCGGCCACCCACCGCCCGTTCCGGTTCGACCCGACGGCCGAGATCTCGTCGCCCCGCTCGAGGTCCTCGGGCCGGTAGGTCTGGCCCTCGAACTCGACGACGGTGTCGCCGTCCCAGTAGATGCTGCCGCGCTGCTCGTCGCGGAGATTGTTGATGTAGCTGACGTCGAGATCGATCCGGCGGTCGGACTCGTCGATGTTCGTCACGGTGCCGCGGACGTCCGACTCGTCGCCGGCGCCGGCGCTGCCGAGAATGTCCCCGAGATCGCCGAGGTCGGGAAGAGCGCCGCCGCACCCGATGGCGAGGGCGAAGATCGAAAGCACTGCGAATCGCTTCATGATTCTGCCTCCTGCTGACCGATCCCGGGGAGCAAGCTCCGCGCCGGGGTTGCGCGGGACGCCCGATTCCGGCCTAATCGCGCTCGAATGCGGGAGCGGCTCGGGATCGGCTGGCTGGCGGGGTTCGCGACGCTCTTCTATTTCTCCGAGGGGTGGCCCTACGGAATCGTCAACGAGCTCCTTCCGCTCTACCTGCGGACCGAGGGCGTTTCGCTGACGCAGATCGGGTTTCTCAGCGCGGTCCGGCTGGCGTGGACGCTGAAGTTCTTCTGGTCGCCTCTGGTCGACTCGATCGCCTCGTACGGCCGCTGGATCACGGGCGCTCTCGCCGGGATCACCATCGCGCTGGCTCTGTTCGCGCTCGTCCCGCTCGTCGGCACCCCGATGTTCTGGGTCGTCGCCGCGCTCCTCGCGGTCTCCTCGGCGACGCAGGACGTCGCGGTGGACGCGTTCACGATCGCGGCGACGGAAAAGCGGTGGCTCGGCATCGTGAACTCGATCCGGGTGACGACGTACCGGATCGCGATGATCGTCGCCGGCGGAGGGCTTGCGGCGCTCGCCGACCGCTTCGGCTGGCCGGCGTCGTTCGGGACGGCGGCCGCGGTGGCCGCGATCCTGCTCGTTCTCTCGATTCTCGTTCCCACGCGGCGGCGGGAGTCGGGCGAGCGGGTCGGCGTCGTGAGCGGCCTCCGGATCTGGCTCGCGCAGCCGAAGGCAATCGCGCTCCTTTCGCTCGCTCTCCTCTACAAAATGGGCGATCAGGCCCTGAATCCGATGGTGCGCCCGTTCTGGGTCGACCGCGGGTTTTCGCTGACGGCGATCGGCCTCGCGATCTCGACGGTGGGCGTCGGCGCGACGATCGTCGGCGCGTGGATCGCCGGCGCGGCGATCGCCCGGTGGAAGATCTACCGGAGCCTTCTCGTGTTCGGCGTGCTGCAGATCGCGTCGAACATCGTGTACGCGTTCGTGGCGCCGCTCCGCGCGCCGGGCGACGCGATCCTCTACGGCACGTCGATCGTCGAGAGCCTGACGTACGGCTTCGGCACCGGGACGTTCCTCGCGTTCCTCATGGCGATCTGTGACCGCGAGCGCGCGGCGACCGAGTTCGCGCTGCTGAGCGCTCTGTTCGGCCTCTCGGCTTCGATGACGGGATCGGTGAGCGGCATTCTCGCCCAGCGGCTCGGCTACGCCCCCTACTTCTGGATCACGGTCCTCCTCGGAATCCCGGCTCTGCTGGTGATCCCGTACGTGCGCGACGTCCTCGAGGCGAAAGAAGCCGAGGCGCCCGCGGCGATGGAGGTGTGATTTTTAGTACCTTGTAGCTAGTAGTTCGTAGCTCGTAGCTCGTCGCTCGTTCCGGAGCGCCGTCATCCCGAGCGTTTAGCGAGGGATCAGGGTCGGGCGGGACGCGCGTGACGCATTCCCGTAGCTTTGGGAGCAGAACGAACATTCGCTCTCCCGCCGATTCCGGCCGCTCCAATCAGGGGTTTCCCGCCCGTTCCTGATCGCTCGCTACGCTCGCGATGACGAGCGACGAGCGACCAGTTAACGACCCGCGATCAGTTCGAAGTACCGCGCGAACATCGCGATCCCGCCCGAGGCCTGGCGCCAGTCGTAGTTTTCGTTCGGCGCGTGGTAGCCGTGCTCGGGGAGGGAGAGGCCCATGAACGTGATGGGGCAGCGGAAGACCTTCTCCATCGTCGCGACGGCGCCGATCGAACCGCCTTCGCGCACGAACACGGGCTCTTTGCCGAACGCGAACGCCATCGCCCGTTTCACCTTCTCCGCGAGCGGTCCCTCGGTCGGCGCCTTGTACGGGTCCATCGATTTCTCGACCGTCATGCGGACCTCGGGATTGCGCGTCTTCACGAAATCGCGGATGAGACGCGTGATCTTCTCGGGTTTCTGGTTCGGGACGAGGCGGCACGTGATCTTCACGGCCGCTTTCGGCGGGATGACGGTCTTGATTCCGGGGCCGGTGTAGCCGCCGACGACACCGTGGACCTCGAAAGTCGGCATCGTCCAGATCCGCTTCATGATGTCGAGCGGGTCGTCCGAGCGGGTCGACTTCAGGTGGTGCGCCTTGCGGAAGCCTTTGAGGTCGAAGCCCGACGCCTCGTAGCCGGCGAGCTCGCGCCGCCCGGCCGGAACGACGTCATCGTAGAAGCCCTTGATCTTCACGCGCCCCGAGGTGGCGTCGTACATCTCGGAGACGAGTTTCATCAGCTCGCCGATCGGATTGCGCGCGGCGCCGCCGGTCGTGCCGGAGTGGACGTCGTGCGCCGCCGTCTCGAGCGTCAGCTCGAATCCGATATTGCCGCGGAGGCCGGCGGAGGACGCGGGTACCTTTCGCGAGACCCAGATCGTGTCGCTGACCACGATCGAATCGGTCTGCATGCGGTCCTTCCCCTTGCGGATCGCCTCGAGGAAATTCGGCGAGCCGATCTCTTCCTCGAGCTCCCACAGCACGCGCAGGTTGACGGGAAGGTCGTTCTCGCGCGCCGCGCGGATGCCGAAGAGCGCGGTGAGCGCGGGGCCTTTGTCGTCGGTGGTGCCGCGGCCGTAGTACGTGCCGTCGCGCACGACCATGTCGAAGGGATCGGTCTCCCACGGCTCGGTTTCGCGCGATGCGGGCTGGACGTCGAGGTGGTTGTACACCGTGACGGTCGGCAGGCCGTCGCCGGCGTCGAAAGCGCCGTGGACGACGGGGTTTCCCTTCGTCTCGACGACTTCCGCGCGGCCGCCCGCACGCTCGATCGCCGCGACGGCGAGGTCGGCGCATCGCCGGATGTCGGCGCTCCGGTCCGGGTCGGCCGACACGGACGGAACTTCGACGATCTCCTCGAGGAGCGCCTCGAACTCGGCCCGGTGCTGCTCCGCCCACGCCGAGAGCTCCTTGCGACTCGCTTCCTTCACCATCAATCGGTTCCTTTTCCCGCCGGGGGCGGCTCGGCCGTCGGGCCGCGGCGCATTGTACCGGCTCGTTCGCGCGTGTCGAGGAACGGCGCCGGCTGATCGGCGAGGAGCTCGAGCAGATCGCGCGCCGCCTCCGCGGCGAGCGGATGATCGGTCCGCGAGTAGCACTCGGCGCGCATGTCGAGATGATCGCGCCGCCAGGGCGGCCACGGCTCGAACGTCTCGAGCGTGGCGATGACGCTCGGGTTGCACGCTCCTTCGGGGAATCGCCTCGCGACGGAGAGGGCGGTGAGGCGGCGGACGGCATCGAGCATCGAGACGGCGTACGGCTGGGAGAGGGCCTCGTAGATCCGGGGCGCGAGGTCGGGACGCTCCGCCGCCGCGAGCTCGGCGATGGGATGGGCGCGGCGCATGATGTCGGGATCGGGCCACGGATCGGTGCGATGGGCCGTGAAAGCCTCGACGATCGCGTCGACGGCCTCGTCGATGCGGCCCTCTCGCCACCGCAGCCGCGCGCGCACCGCCACGGCCTCGACCGGTTTGTACGCGGCGAGGCGCTCGATCCAGAGCTCGGCCGCCGGATGCTCCTCGTCGGCGGCCGCCTCGGCGAGCATCGCAGCCTCGAGCGAGTTCACCGGCGAGCCGGCCTCCGGGGTCCACGCGCGAAGGACCGCGGCGAGCCGGCCATCGGCCCATTCGCCGTGCGCCTGCGCGCGCGCCTGCAGCTCGGGCGGCGCGTCCAACGGAGGGCGCGGCGTCGAGCCGGCGATCGTCGCGATCGCGAGCCGCTCCTTCGCGACGCGGTCCCAGTCCACCGTGCCCGTGATCCGCGGCTCGGTCCTACCCACCGCGCGCGCCGCGCTCCGAAGCTGATCGATGTTGAACGCCGTGTTCCGCCCCACGCTCCGCGCCGCCTCGAACTCCATGAAGTTCCGGTCGTCCGTGTTCACGAGCGTGCTGCTCTCCCGCGCCACGAGCCGGGCGAACTCCTCGTTCGCGACGTGCCGCGCCAGAAATCCCTCGAGCGACTCGGTCCTCCACGCCACGTGCATCGCCGTCCGGTACGGCTCGGTGGCGAGTCGCTGCCGCAGCGCGTCCGCGTCGTGGGCGAACGCGCTCTCCGAGGCGAGAAGAATCAGATCGCCGCGCTGCGACTGCCACGTCTCGATGTGCGGGAACACGGACGCGAGGGTCGCGTACACCGTCCGCACGGTGTCGCTCTCGATCTCGTACATCTGCACCCACTGCACGAACACGCCGCCCTTCTCGAGCCGCTCGGCGACGGCCTCGTAGAAATCGCGCGTGAAGAGGCTCGCCACGCCGGCGCGGTACGGGTTCGAGGGCTCGGAAAAAATCACGTCGTACCTGTCGTCCGAAACGAGAAGGATCTCGCGGGCGTCGCCGAGATGGACGCGCACCTTCGGGTTTCCCGGCATGTCGGCGTTGACCGGCCGCGCGAGCTCGGCGACCTGCAGAATCGCCGGCTCGAGCTCGGCGACGTCGACGGACTCGATGGACGGGACGCGCCCGAGCCACCCCGCGGTGCTTCCGGTCCCGAGGCCGATCACGAACGCGCGCCGCGGATCGGGGTGGACCGCCGCCGCCATGAGACCCGCCATGATCTGCGTCCCCGCATCCGTGCGGAAGTGGCCGTCAGACTTGCCGTTGACGAGGAACGCGTAGCCGGCGGCGCTCGTGATCGCGACCGTGCTCTCGATCCCGTCGACGTCCCAGACGATCGTCGAGCGCTGCGCGTTCATCCAGTCGCGCCACGAGCGGTTCGATTCGGGCTGATCGCTGCGCCCCGCGCCGATGGGCGTGTGGCGCCACACCGCCGTCGGACCGAGCGCCGCGAGCGAGGCGAGCGCGCCCGCGACGAGGAGCGCCGGAAAGGCGACGCCGATCCGGGCGCGCTCGAGCCGCGACGCGAGTGCCAGCGCGACCAGCGCGAGCAGGGCCAGGAGCGTCACCACCGCCTTCCACGTGCCGATCGCGCTCAGGAGCGGGAGGATGCCGAATCCTCCCGCGAGCGATCCCGCAATCGCGCCGACCGTGTTCCACGCGTACGCGAGTCCCGCATCGCGGCCGACGTTCTCCCGCCCGCGGCCGAGAAGGCCGATCAGAAGCGGGAACTGGAACCCGGCGACGATCGCCGCGGGAAGCACGACGAGGGACGTCACGACCGTCCACCCGCCGACGTACCCGTAGAACCCGAGCTCCCCGAGACGCCGGAGCAGGATCGCGAAGACCGCGACGCCGTCGCCGATCGCATAGGGAATCGCGAGAAAGAGCGCTTCGGCGCCGCACGTCGCGGCGAACGCGAGAAGCGTCGCGGGGCGGCGCATGCCGAGCGTCGAGTAGAGAAGTCCGCCGAGACCGATCCCCGCCAGGGCGACGGCGAGAATGAGCCCGAACGTGTAGGTCGAGCCGCCGAGGAGCGGCGAGAGCATCCGGTACCAGACGATCTCCATCAGGAAGAACGCGAACCCCACCAGAGCCGCGGCGGCGAAAACGAACCGGCCGGGGACGGGAGGAGCGGTATCGGCGATCGCCTCCGCCGCCTGCGCCTCGACCGGAGCCCGCTCCTCCTCGGGCGCGAGGCGCGTCGCGAGGCTGCGCGCCACGACCGCGACGAGCAGGTTGAGGAGCGCCGCGATCCAGAGCGTCGTCCGGTTGCCGAAGATCTCGAGCATGCCGAACGTGCCGACGAGCGCGCCCGTGACGGCGCCCAGCGTGTTCGTGCCGTACAGCACGGCGAGGCGGCGGCGGCCGGCGTCGTCGCCCGACTCGACCGCGCGCGCCGCGGCCGGAAGAGTCCCACCCATCAGGATCGTAGGGATGGCGAGAACCAGCGTCGCGAGGAGGAGGCGGATGCCGGTTCCGAGAATCGCGCCGAACGTCGCCGGACCGCCGGCGGCGATGTAGACGCCGCGCACGAGCAGGAGGAGGAGCGGCGTGAGCGCGGCGGTGACGGCGATCCCGATCTCGAGGCGCGCGTAGAGCCGCAGAGAATTGCGGGAGCGGTCAGCCCGCGCCCCGAGCAGCGCGCCACCCAGCCCGAGGCCTCCCATGAAGATGGCCAGGACCGCCGCCGACGCGGCCGTCGATGCCCCGAAAATCAGCCGGAACTCGCGGAACCACGTCGTCTGGTAGACGAGAGCGCAGAATCCCGAGCCGAACAGAAGGAGCGCAACATGTCCCGTTCTCGCCCGCAGCACGCGGGGCGAATGGTTGCCGGTTTTTCGCGCGAGATCAAGTTTTCGTCGCTCGTTCGTCGCTCGTTCGTCGCTCGTGGCAACCTATCCCGGAGCGCCGTCATCCCGAGCGTTTAGCGAGGGATCAGGGTCGGGCGGGACGCGCGTGACGCATGCCCGTAGCTTTGGGGGCAGAACGAACATTCGCTCTCCCGCCGA
>JBOGJQ010000239.1:0-5866 GCA_050745405.1 Thermoanaerobaculia bacterium
GAACGGCGGCTTCACGCGCGGCTGCCCGCGCTTCCCTTCGACCGATTCGATGAGACCCGTCTCCTCGCCGCAGATGTACGCGCCGGCGCCGCGGTGGACGGTGATGTCGAGGTCGAAGCCGCTCCCGAGAATGTTCTTCCCGAGGAAGCCGCGCGCGCGCGCCTCCTCGATCGCCTTGATCAGGACCTGCGCGCCGTACCAGAACTCCCCGCGGATGTAGATGTACGCCATCGGGCAGGAACGGATCGCGTAGCAGGAGATGATCATCCCCTCGATGAGGAGGTGCGGATCCTTTTCGATGATGAGGCGGTCCTTGAACGTTCCCGGCTCGGCCTCGTCGGCGTTGCACAGAAGGTACGTCGGATTCGGCGAGTCCTTCGGGACGAATCCCCACTTCATCCCCGTCGGGAAGCCCGCACCGCCGCGGCCGCGGAGCTCGGAGGCCTTGACCTCTTCGATGATCTGGTCGGGCGTCATCGCGAACGCCTTCTCGAGCGTTTCGTATCCACCGCCCGCCGCGTATGTCTCGATCGACGTCGAGTTCGGCTTGTCGATGTTGGCCGTGAGGATCTTGAGGGGTTCCATGGCTATTTCAGCTTCTCCAGAAGCGCGTCCATCTTTTCGACGGTCATGTCCTCGTGGTACGCCTCGTTGACCTGGACCACGGGCGCCGTGCCGCACGAGCCGAGGCATTCGACCTCGCCGACGGTGAAGCGGCCGTCGGGCGTGTTCTCCCCCGGATGGACCTCGAGCTTTTCGCAGAGATGCTCGTAGATCTCGTAGGCGTTCCGGAGCATGCACGAGAGATTCGTGCAGACCTTGAGGTAATGCCTTCCGGGAGGCTTCTGGTTGAACATGTCGTAGAACGACACGACGCCGAAGACGCTCGCGGGGGTCTGGTCGAGCAGCTCCGCGACATAGAGCATCGTCTCGGGCGAGATCCAGCCCCACGTCTCCTGCGCGAGGTGGAGCGTCGGAATCAGAGCCGCCTGCTTCGTCGGATACCGTTCGAGGATCGCTTCGAATTTCCGCTTCGCCTCGGGCGGGAACTCGACCTGTCTTTCCGGGTCGGCGAAGCGGTCGACGGTGTAGGGGCTGTCGGGGCGGAGTTCGGCCATGCGCTATTTCCAGTCGAAGGCGCGTTTTTTCCAGACGTAGACGTAGCCGACGCCGAGAAGCGCGATGAAGACGAGCATTTCGATGAAGATGAACCACTGGATGCCTGCCGCGCCGCGCACGGAATCGCGGTAGATCACGGCCCAGGGGTAGAGGAACGCCGCTTCGATGTCGAACAGGATGAACAGCATCGCGATCTGGTAGAAGCGGACGTTGACCCGTTTCCGCGACACGTCGAGCTGCGGCACGCCGCTCTCGTATGGTGCGAGCTTCGAGGGGTTCCTCTGATGCCGCCCGACGAACCAGCTCAGCCCGAGCAGGATCCCCGCGAGGAGGACCGAGAAGGCCATCATCATCAGGACGGGAATGAACGAGTGGGTCATCGCTCGGTGTCTCCCGCGGCCGACCGGCCGCGCGCGCGCCGGCGGCGCGGGAAAAGCGGGCAAATGCTATACAAAAGAGTAGCTCGTAGCTAGTAGCTGGTAGCTAGAACGCCTCTTCCGCGGTGAGCCAGCCGAGGGCGTCGGCGCGGGAGTCGAAGATCCGGAACACCGAGTCGAGCTTCGTGATCCGGAGCAGCGCCTGGATCCGGTGGTTCGGCTTCAGAAGCGCCATCTTGCGCTTGCGGTCCTCGAACTTCTGGAGGTATCCGATGAGCTCGCCGAGGCCCGTCGAGTCCATGTAGTTGATCCCTTCGAAGTTCACGAGCACGGGACCGGCCTCCTCGTTGAGGACCTCCTCGAGAAACGTCGAGAACTCGCGCGCGCTCTCGCCGAGCTTGATGACGCCCTGGATATCGAGGACGGTCACGCCGTCCTCCCGATTCTTCACGATGTGCACGTCTGCGGACCTCTGCTCCATCATACCTGCGTCGCGAGCGTCTCGGGCGTCCTGGGCGTCTCGGGCGTCTTGGGCGTCGAACCCGATCTCATCGGACGCTCCAGACGCCCCAGACGCTCGAGACGCTCAAGACGCTCTCTCCTTCTCCCCGATGCGGTTCGTCACGAGAGAGATCACGCCGAGGAGCACCGCGGCGACCAGGGCCCAGCCGAAGCCGGCGACGTCGAATCCCGGGACGAGCCACGCCGTGAGGAGGAGCATCAGCGCGTTGAGCACGATCAGAAACAGACCGAGCGTGAGGATCGTCAGCGGAAGCGTCAGCCAGAAGAGGATCGGCCGGATGATGGCGTTCACGATCCCGAGCACGGCTGCCGCGATGACGAGCGCGACGATCGTGTCGTACCGGACCGCCGGGACGACCAGCGTCACGATCCAGAGCGCCAGAGCGTTCAGCAGCCACCGCAGCAGGATGCGCACGGCCGGCGATTATATCCGCTCGAGCTACTGACTCCCGACTCCCGGCTCCTGACTCCCGACTTCGTTCGGGAAGTACTCGGGATTGAACTCCACCGTCGCCTTCTCCCGGAGCGCTTCGACCGTTTCCTGAACCTGAAGCTGACGTCCGGACCGGACCAGCGCGTCCTCGACTTCCTCGAAGGTCCGCGTCTCCTTGTCCAGCACCTTGAAGATGTGGATGCCGTAGAGCGTCTTGATCGGCTCGCTCACGGCGCCCTCCGGAAGAGAGAAGATCAGCTCGTCGACTTCCTCGGGAAACGTCCCGTGGCCGATGTTCCCGATGTCCCCGCCTCGCTCGGCGCTCTCCCGATCCGCCGACTCGGCGCGCGCGAGGGCGGCGAAATCCGCTCCCTGCCGGGCGCGCTCCGCCAGCGCGGCCGCCTGCCGCCGCGCCTCCGCCTCGGACGGCGCCTCGCCTTCTCCGGCGACGACGCTCCCCTGGTACGGGACGACGATCTGGCTCAGGTGCACGGTCTCGAACTGATCGAGGTTCCGCTCGTAGAGCTCTCGTGGCGAGACTTCTTCCTGAGAGGAAAGGAGGTGGCGGAGCGCGGCGTTCGCGAGGATGTTCCCCTGCGTGATCGCGAGCTGCGCCGCGACGGGCGGCTGCCGATCGAGCCCGTTCTGACGCGCGTACGTTTCGAGCAGCTTCATGCGGACCAGCTCTTCCGCGAGTGCCTTCCGTCCCGCCGGCGTCGCGAGCGGCGCCTGCATCTGCTCGGGAAGCGAAGCGACGGCGGCCTGAAACTCGGCCTGGCGGATCTCGGTGCCGTTGACGGTCACGAGAATGGGATTCTCACCGGCTGCCGGTGCGGCGCCCTCCGCAGGCTCGCCCTCGGCGACGGGCTGGAAGTCCTCGTCGATCGTTTTCCAGAAGGCGACGCCGAGAAGCGCGATCGCGACCAGGAGAACGATGGTGACGAGAAACGCGGCGGCCTCGCCGGGGCGTTTCCCCGGGGCCTCGGCGACTTCGACGGCGGGTTCGGTGGGCTCGTGCATCATCGCTGCAATTCGTCCGATCCGCTCGGAGCACTGGCCGGCTCCGGCGACAGCCACAACGGCAAGCGCGCAAACGCCATTCCGGAGCGTGAGGCGTCTTGGGCGTCTCGAGCGTCTCGAGCGTCTTGAGCGTCTTGAGCGTCTCCGGAGTCTTGGGCGTCTGACGCCCTAGACACCCTAGACGCCCCAGACCTCCTAGACGCTTTGTGGCGCCGGGATCTCGAGGTCGATCAGCTCGATCCCGATCTTCGACGCGACCTCGCGGGAGCGCTCGTCGCGGTAGAACTCCCCGTAGTAGATCCGGCGGATGCCGCTGTTCGCGATGAGCTTGAAGCACCCCCAGCAGGGGGACGCGGTCGTGTAGAGCTCCGCTTCTTCGATCGACACGCCGTTCTTCGCCGCCTGGATGATCGCATTCGCCTCGGCGTGAACCGTGGCGACGCAGTGGCCGTCCTCCATCGTGCACCCGACGTCGTCGCAGTGCGGCAGGCCCCGGATCGATCCGTTGTAGCCGGTCGACAGCACCGTCTTGTCGCGCACGATCACCGCGCCCACCTTCTTGCGCAGACACGTCGACCGCGTGGCCGCCTGGTGCGCGATTCCCATGAAGTACTCGTTCCACCCTGCTCGCATTCGGTCTCCTCGACTCTCGCTGCTCGCAATTCTAACAATCGCGCAGGAAATCGGCGGGCTCGGCCAGGTCCCGAGGGCGAACCGGCAGGGGGCGTGCATTACGGCGATTATGGTGAGCCGATGCGCCGCAGACAAAAAGTGCTGATCGTCGAGGACAACGCCGACCTCCGCCGGCTGTTCGCGATCGGCCTCAACCAGCGCGGCTACGAGGTCCGGCTCGCCGGGAACGGCGCGGAGGCGGTGGACCGCGTGGAGGCGGAACGGCCGGACGTCATCCTGCTCGACCTCGTGATGCCGATCATGGACGGCTGGGAGGTCATCGACCGCGTGAACAGCGAGGGGGCGCCGGACTGCATTCCGGTCGTCGTCGTGAGCGCGCACGGGAAGCCGGCGGACCGCTCGATTCACGCGTGCGTCCGCGGGTGGATCGTCAAACCGGCGACGCTCGATCAGCTCGCGGAAGCGATTCGCGGCGCGACATCGCGGAAGCCGGTAAAATCGGCCACGCATGGCGACGGTGTCATTTCTCACCCCTGACGGGAGCGAGAGGTCCTGGGAGCTCGATGCGAGCCGGCCGATCCGGATCGGCCGCGATCCGGACAACGAGATCGTCCTTCGCGACCCGCGCGTCTCGCGCCATCACGCCCGCATCGTCCACGAGCGCGGATTCTTCGTTCTGTACGATCTCGCGAGCGCGAACGGGACGCTCGTGAACGGCCGTCGCATCCAGGTCGCTCCCCTCGTCGACGGCGCGAAGGTGCGGATGGGGACGACGGTCGGCACGTTCCGCGCATCGAGCGAGCACGACGCGCAGGCGACGATCCTCGCCGCGGATCTCGGCAGCGCGCCGGTCGACGCAGTCACGGATCCCGAGATGGAACCAGAGGGCGAACCCGCCACGACGAACCCCTACCCGCTGGCAGCCGCCGACGGCCAGCAGGCCGAAGCGAGCGCCGTCGATCCCGGCGGCGCGCCGGTGCGCTACGTCATCGCGCTGGGCGACGGGACGCGGCCGCCGGCCGTGCGGAACGGCGAGGACAAGCCCGTGCTCTTTTTCGATCCGCCGCCGCGCCTGGTCGGATGGATCGGCGGCGTCGTCGCGACGATGGTCGCCGCCACGGGTCTGACCGCGACGATCGTCCTCGGCCTCCAGGGCCGCCTGGCGCCCGCGGCGCTCGCCGTCGCGCTGACCATCGCGTTCGTTCTTCTCATCCTTTTTCTGATTCCGCCGAAGGAGATCTTCTTCTGCCGCGACGCGGAGCTCCGCGAAGTCGACCTGATCGTCCGTCAGGACAACCGCATCCCCGTCCGCACGACCGAGTACGTGACGACCGACTCGCTCGGGCGTCTCCTCGCCGTATTTCGAAAGAACCGCTGGAGCAACGTCGGCCGGCGGCGGTGGTGGATCGTGAACGCGCAGTCGATGATCGTCGGGTGGGCCGAGGAGGACTCGCTCGGCCGCGCCCTCGCGCGCAAAGTCGCCGGCCACGCCGTCCGCGCGCTGCGCAGCAACTACCGCTTCGTCTTCGAAGGGAAGTTCGCCGGGCGCATGGAGCGCCGCGAGGGCGAGCACGTCCTCGAGCTCCACGAGCCGTTCGACAAGCGCATCGCGATCCCGCTCTCGGTGCTCATCGTCGCGACGGAACGGCAATAATCGACTGAGGCCGAAGGCCCACAAACGATGCCGAAGGCATCGAAGACGCCCTGGAAAGAACCGGCCGAAGGCCCACAAACGATGCCGAAGGCATCGAAGACGCCCTGG
>JBOGJQ010000240.1:0-3619 GCA_050745405.1 Thermoanaerobaculia bacterium
ATCCCGCCGCGCCTCCGCCGGATGAGCCGCGAGTTCGTCTCCGGCTATCACGCCGCCGATCCGGCGAGGATCAGCGCCCTCTCCCTCGCCGCGGGCGACGAGGAAATCGAAGGTCCCGGGCAGAACCGCCAGTACCGCATCGTCTCCGGATACGGTTCGCTCGTCACCGCGCTGCGATCCGCGATCGGCGAGGCGTGCGAGATCCGCCTTTCGACGATCGCCCGCCGCATCGTCTGGCGGAAGGGACACGTCGTGATTCATTGCCGGAGCACGATGGGCGGAGATCCGGTCGAGATCCGCGCGCGCGCCGTCGTCCTCGCCATTCCCGCCGCGGTTCTGAAGGCCGGCCCCGAGGCGCCGGCCGGCATCGCATTCGATCCGCCGCTGCGCCGGCTCGAGGACGATCTCGCGCAACTCGAGGCGGGCCACGTCCTGAAGCTCGTCTTCGCGTTCCGCGAGCGGTTCTGGGACGATCTCGAGTGGGTGCGAAAGCGCGTGCGCGGCGAGCCGCGGCTGCCGGTCCATTTTCTCCATTTTCCCGGCGAGGCGGTGCCGACGTGGTGGACGTCCGCTCCGGCGCGAACGGCGCTGCTGACCGGGTGGGCGGGAGGGCCTGGGGCGTGGGAGCTCTCGGCCGGCGGCGAGGCCGCCGCCATCGACCGCGCTCTCGCCATTCTCGCAAGAGGTCTGCGGATGCCGCGGCGGCAGCTCGAGGGCCTTCTCGATCGCGTGCACCACCACGACTGGTCCGCCGATCCGTTCAGCCTCGGTGCTTACACGTATGTCGGCGTCGGCGGCCTTCCCGCGCAGAAGCGCCTCTCGCGCCCGATCGAAGGGACGATTTTCGTGGCGGGAGAAGCGGCCAGCGTCGAGGAGACCGGCACGGTGTCCGGCGCGATCGCCGCCGGAAAGCGGGCGGCGCGGGCGGCGATGGCGAGCACGAAGTAGGACCAATAGGACGTATAGGACGTATGGGACCGCGAGACGGGCGGGCGGGTCCTGTTCGTCCTATACGTCCCATTCGTCCTATAGGTCCTATTGAGCTTTTTCCACCAACACCATCCGCACCGCTCGAATCACCGCATCGTTGACCTCGACGTCCATGTTCGCCTCGATCTCCCGATACGCGATCGTCAGACGATGCGCTCCGGCGTCGAGCCGCACGTGCACCGGGCTGCTGTAGCCGAACTCGTCCCACGCTCCCATGCCCCGCTGCGGCATGACGAGCGCGCCTGCGCGCTCTCCGTCGACCAGGAGCGAGCGCACCGCCGCGCGATCGTTCGAGTTCACGGGCCCGCTCCCGTTGGCGTAGAGGACGTCGATCGACCACACTCCGGCGCGGTCGACCTCGATCGGCACGTGCACCAGCGTGTTTTCCGACGGCGTCACGCGGACCGGGCCGTCCTGGAATTCGACGATCCGCTCCGGGCCGGCGCGCACCGGTTCGCTCAGAAACGATGCGAGGCCGCGCTCGCCGATCGCGAGCACCTGATATTCCGCGAGCTCTGCACCGGCCGTCACCGCGACGGAGGTTCCGGTCGTCGCGCGCTCGATCCCGCCGTTGCGGTGGACCTCGTACGACACGGCTTTCTCGACGGGCTCCCACGAAAGCGCCGCGCCGTCGAGGTTCGTCGCGGGCGTGGGGGGCGACCACAGGTCATCCACGAGGTGAATCGCCGACGGTTCCAGCGAGCCGTCGAGCACGATCTCGATCTCGTGACGGCCGTTGAGCGTCGCCGGGACTTCGGCGCGCGGAAGCGGCTGCCCGTCGAGGCGCGCCTCTGAGACGCGATCGCCGAACCCGCGGACGACGACGTCGAGCGTCGCCTCGCGCCAGCGGAACCCCTCCAGCCGCCTCTCGCCGGCGTACCCCTCCGGAACGAACGGCTCGAACGCGAGGCGGTCCGGATGGAAACGCATCCCGAAAAGGACGCGGTAGACCGTCGCGAGATTCGCGGCGACGCTTCCGATCAGGCGATCCGAATTGAGCTCGGTTCCCTCGAAGTGACCCGTCGGCGCGACCATGTTCTCCTTGTTCGTCAGGAAGAGCGCCGACGCGCGATAGATCGATCCGAGCGCGTGCTCCACGCCCGCGGCGTTCCCCGCCTCCGCCGCGGCCCAGGCCCAGAAGCCCACGACCTGCGGCCAGATACCCGCGTTGTGATACGGCGGCACGCCGGGGATGTACGGCCAGAAGCTCGGCACGCCGAACGCCACGACCGGCATCCGGCGCGCGAGCGTTTCCTCCTGCATTTCGGTCGCGACGTCGAACAGGATCGCGAACGCCTCCCCCATCCCCTCCGCGCGCGGCGAGAGCGACGCGAAGTTCCGGCCGTAGAGGAACTGCCCGTACCAGCCGCGGTCCGCCTGCCAGAGCGAAGCGTTCATCGCGTCGCGCAGATCCTCCGCGATCGCGTCCCATCGCTCCGCCGGCTCGCCGAGCTCGCGAGCCATCCGACCGAGAATCCGGTACGTCTCGTAATGAAGAGCGTTGGTGCCGAGGGCCTGGGAGAGGTAGATGTCCTTCGGATCCATCCAGCGCGGATAGCTCTGCTCGCGCCAGTCGAGGAACGACGATTCGCCGCGGAACAGGCCCGTGACGGGATCGACCGCGACGGCGAGGTCCGCCTCGACCGAGCGGCGGATCGCGCCGTACGCCGTCCGGAGCCAATCGTGGCTGCCCGTCGTCACGTAGAGCTCCCACGCGGCGACCGCCCACGAGACCCGGTCCGTCGACACCGGCCACGACCCGCCGGTGCCGGTGTCCTGAATGATGCGGCCGTGCTCATCGATGCGGCTGAGCAAGCTCGCCTTCGACTCCTCCGGCGCGACCGCCGCCAGCGCGAGAATGACGCCCCACGCCGTGTCGCGCGTCCAGACGTTCGGCCACCGCGCTCCCGCGACGACCGTCCCCTCCTCGGTCTTCAGCTCGAGGACCTCTTCGAGCGAGAGACGATGGAGCGCGTCGACGAGGATCTGGTCCGAGCTGTGACGGGGAAAACGCGAGAGGTCGCGCGAGCGGCTCCAGACCGCGCGCCCCTCGTCGTCGAGAGGACGGGTGTAGGTCGCTTCGAATGGAAGCGTAACAGCGTAGATCCCGTCGCCATCGGGGTCGTGAAGCTGGAGAGGCGAGCCGGGGCGGAGCGAGGCGAAGTCCCAGGTCAGCGGCGGCGTATTGCCGATGACATAGACGGCTTCGAACTCTTCTGCCTTCACCGGCGGCGCGTTGGGAGGGTCGTATTCACCCTTGGTCCGGAAGTCGTCGAGCATCTCGGTCATGTCGACGCGGAACGTGACCTCGACGGGTCCTTCCTCACTCGAGGTCTCGAGCGTCGGGACAGGCATCGACACCGGATCGGGCACACCGAAGTGGTAGACGAGGGTGACGATGCGGCCGTCCTCGGGGCGGAGGACGATCATGTGATCGGTTCCCGGCGGGAACTCGCTCTCGAGGCTGTTGATGCTGAACTTGAAGATGGCCTCGGCCGCGGCGCGGGGATAGTTCGTGACGATCCGATCGCGCGAGAGCGCCGTCGCGACGAACGGCCCCTGACGCACTCCGGCACTGGTGACGGTGAACGCGTCGGAGTGGTAGAGGATCGCCTCGCCGCTCTCGGGC
>JBOGJQ010000241.1:0-2754 GCA_050745405.1 Thermoanaerobaculia bacterium
GATCTCCTCAGCTGCGACTCAGACTCGCGAAAGCCTGCCGAATTGAGGCCCGGCTGAGGAGATCCTTCGCTCACGCCCGCCCCTGCCGCCTCGCTTCAGGATGACGGCGCTCCGCGAAGTCATTCGCGCCCCACCGGCACATCGTGCCGTTCCGCCGCTCAGGATGACGCCGTTCGGTGTGCGCAGTGTCTTCTCCTCAGGCGCGCCGCCAGCCGTCCGCTTTGCTCGGGATGACGAGACCGGCGACCGCTTACAATGCCGCGGTGCGCGGTCGGGCTCTGATCCTCGCGGTCTTCGTCGTCTCGGGGATCAGCGCTCTCCTCTACCAGGTCGCGTGGCTGAAGTACCTCGGATTCGTCTTCGGCAATACCGTCCACGCCGCCGCGACGCTCATCGCGATTTTTCTCGCGGGGCTCGGCATCGGCGGCTACCTCTTCGGGCGGTTCCTCCACCGCGTTCCGCCGCTCGTCCTGTACGCCGTCCTCGAAGCGGCGATCGGAGCGATCGGCGCGCTCTCGCCCAACGCCTTCGTCCTGCTCGATCACGCGTACGTCGCCGCGTATCCGGTCGTCGGCGACGCGCCGCTTCTGCTGACGCTCTTCCGGATCGCGGCGGCGTCGCTCTTCCTTCTTCCGCCGACGATCCTCATGGGCGGCACGCTCCCGGTCCTCGTCCGCTACTTCAGCGGCGAGCGGCTCGCGACCGGGCGCGCCGTGGCGTCGCTCTATGCGGCGAACACCTTCGGCGCGACGGCCGGCGTCGCGCTTTCCGGGTTCTGGCTCATCCCCGCATTCGGCCTCACCGCGACGATCGTGATCGCAGTCGCCCTGAACTTCATCCTCGCGGCGTTCTCGACGATCGCCTCGTGGCGGCTGCGCGAGGCGGCACGGCCTCAGGTCCCGGAGCCGGAGCCTCTCCGGCGCGGGCGGCTCTTCGCGCTCGGCGCGCTCGCGGCGAGCTTTCTCATGGGCCTGAGCTCGATCGCCGACGAGATCTTCTGGTCGCGCATTCTCGTCCTCCACCTCGGCAGCAGCGTCTACGCCTACGCGCTGATGCTCTTCTGTTTTCTCGTCGGCATCGCGCTCGGGAGCGCCCTCGTCTACCGCGCCATCGACCGCGCGCGCCTCGGCCGCCTCCTCGGGCTCCTCGAGCTCGCTCTCGCCGTCGCCCTCGCGCTGCAGATCCACTACTTCGCCCGCTTCCCCGACGTTCTCGAGATGCTCGCGCGCGCCCTCTCGCCCGAGGGGGCCGGCGGAACGCTCGCGGTGCTGCTCCTCGCCACGCTTTCCGCGCTCGTCGTGCCGACGGCACTCATGGGCGCGACCTTTCCCGTCGTCGTGAAGATCTACAGCCTCGCCGCCGAGCGGAGCGAAACGCGGTCGGTCGGCGCCGTGTATCTCGCGAACACGATCGGAAGCATCGCGGGATCGCTCCTCGCCGGGTTCGTCCTCATCCGCCTCGTCGGCTCGCAGAACGGTCTTTTTCTAATGGCCGCGATCAATCTCGTCCTTGGCTTCTGGTTCCTGTGGGAGGGGAGGGAGCGCTCGCGCGCCGTGCTCGGTGCAGCCGCGGCCGCGGTGGTTCTCGTCGTCGCCGCCGCGGCGCTCGCGCGACCGGACCAGGTGATTCTCGCCGCCGGGATCTTCGCCGACCGCGACGCGCCGGTTCTCCTCTTCCGCGAGGACGTCTCCGCGACCGTGACGCTTCGCCGCCTCGGGCCGGACAATCTCTCGCTCGAGCTCAACGGCGTGAACGTCGCCGGCACCGCGCCCGATCTGATCGGCACGCAGAAGCTTCAGGGGCATCTCCCGCTCATGCTTCATCCCGACCCGAAGAAGGTCCTGCACATCGGCTTCGGGAGCGGCGGCACGGCGTACGCCGTCTCGCGCCATCCGGTCGAGGAGATCGTGATCGCGGAGATCTCGCCCGAGGTGCTCGAGGTCTCGGACAAAGCGCTGCGCAGCGTGAATCACGGCGTGCTCGAGGACCCGCGCGTCCGGGTCGAGATCAATGATGGCCGGAACTTCGTCCTCGCCGCGCCCGAGACGTTCGACGTCATCCTCTCGGACTCCATTCATCCGCGGTACGCGGGGAACGGGTCCCTCTACACGAAGGATTACTTCGCGCTCTGCCGGCGGAAGCTCGCGCCCGGCGGCGTGATCTCGATGTGGCTCCCGATGTACTCGCTGACGGAGGAAAACTTCCTGATGATCCTCCGCGCGTTTCGCGACGTCTTCCCGAACGCGACGTTGTGGTACGTGCCGAACGTGGCGAACTCGTTCACGATCGTGATCGGCAGGCTGGAGGAGGGGCCGATCCCGTTCGATCGCCTGCAGGCGCGCATGACGGGAGAGGTCGAGGGCGAGCTGCGGGAGATCGGGCTTCCGAACGCGTACGCGGTGGCGAGCACGCTGCTGATCGGCCCGCGGGGTCTCGCGCGGATGACGGCGGTGGTCGAGCCGCACGTCGACGATCTTCCGGCGGTCGAGTACGAGAGCGGACGGCTGCTGGACCGCAATCTGTCGTGGCTGCGGAACTTCGTTCTCCTGGCGCGCTCGATGACGCCGCTCGCGCCCGCGTTCACCGGCGTCGCCGATCGGCCGGCGCTCGAGCGGGCCAAGCAGATCCGCGACCGCCGGGTCCGCGCGCACGTGGAAGCGCTCGCGGAAAGGCTGCGCTCTCGGTGAGTGGTGGGCTCCCGCGCCCGAAGGGCGCAGGAGAATAGCCGGGGGCGCGCGCGAAGCGCGCAGCCCC
>JBOGJQ010000242.1:0-9606 GCA_050745405.1 Thermoanaerobaculia bacterium
GTCACCACCGGCTACCCTCCTTCGCGCCTCCGGCGCTCCCTGCCGACGTACGACTGACGACGGACGACTGACGACTACCAACGAGGCGAACGTGACGCCCACCGCCGGACTCGCATACACTCGCGCGGATGGCGTCGAACCCCACTCTCGAGGAGCTCGAGCGGCGCAAGCGGGAGAGCGAGCTCGGAGGCGGCGCGCCGCGGATCGAGCGGCAGCACGCGGAGGGGAAGCTCACCGCGCGCGAGAGGATCGCGCTGCTGTTCGACCCGGGCTCGTTTCAGGAGGTCGACCAGCTCGTCATCCACCGCTCGCACGATTTCGGTCTCGAGCGGCAGCGGATCCCGGGCGACGGCGTCGTCACCGGCTACGGCACGATCGAGGGGCGGCTCGTCTACGCCTTCGCGCAGGACTTCACCGTCTTCGGCGGCTCGCTCAGCGAAGCGCACGCCGGAAAAATCGTGAAGGTCATGGACCTCGCAGTGAAGAACGGCGCGCCGATCGTCGGCCTCAACGACTCGGGCGGCGCGCGCATCCAGGAGGGCGTCGTCTCCCTCGGCGGCTACGCCGACATCTTTCTCCGCAACACCCTCGCTTCGGGCGTGATCCCGCAGATCTCCGCGATCATGGGCCCCTGCGCCGGCGGCGCCGTCTATTCGCCCGCCATCACGGATTTCATCGTGATGGTCAAGAAGACGAGCTACATGTTCGTCACCGGGCCGGACGTCATCCGTACCGTGACGCACGAGGAGGTCACGAAGGAGCGGCTCGGCGGCGCGATGACGCACAACCAGGTCTCCGGCGTCGCCCACTTCGCATCGGAATCCGACGAAGACGGGCTCGCGCTCATTCGGGAGCTCCTCTCGTTCTTGCCGTCGAACAACCTCGAGGACTCGCCGCGGCGCGCATCGTCCGACGACGTGAACCGCGTCGACGAAGCGCTCGATTCGTTCATCCCCGAATCGCCCAACCAGCCGTACGACATCCGGGAGATCGTCCGCTCGGTGGCGGACGACCGGCACTTCTTCGAAGTGCACGAGCACTTCGCGCAGAACCTGATCGTCGGCTTCATGAGGCTCGACGGCAGCCCCGTCGGCGTCGTGGCGAATCAGCCCGCCTACCTCGCGGGCGTGCTCGACATCAACGCCTCGCGCAAGGGAGCGCGCTTCGTCCGCTTCTGCGACGCGTTCAACATTCCGCTCGTCGTCTTCGAGGACGTTCCCGGATTTCTTCCCGGGGTCGAGCAGGAACACGGCGGGATCATCATCCACGGGGCGAAGCTTCTTTTCGCCCTCGCGGAGGCGACGGTGCCGAAGGTCACCGTCATCACCCGGAAGGCGTACGGCGGCGCGTACTGCGTCATGAACTCGAAGCACATCCGGGCGGACATGAACTACGCCTACCCGACGGCCGAGATCGCGGTGATGGGCGCCGAGGGAGCGGTGAACATCCTGTATCGGCGGGAGATGGAGAAGGCTGCGGACCCCGAGGCCGCGCGCGCGGAGAAGATCGCCGAGTACAAGGCGAAGTTCGCGAACCCCTACATCGCCGCGGAGCGAGGCTACGTCGACGAGATCATCGAGCCGCGGTTCACCCGCCGGAAACTGATCACGGCGTTCGCGATGCTCCGGAACAAGCGCGACGCGAACCCGCCGAAGAAGCACGGCAACATCCCGCTGTAACCGCTTGCAAACGAACCGTGAAATTCCTGTTGCGCGCCGATGACGGCCGCGGCTAAAATCCCGCCACTTTTCACCAACCCCCCCCAGAACAATTGAGGCAGTTCGTTTGTGGCTCGAGGAACCGCCCTACTTTTTTGCTTCTTTTCCCCGCTCTTGCCCATCGTAATCTGCAGTAACATCCGCGCAACGGGTCTGTTTCAAGGAGGAATCATGAAAGGGAAGCTTGTCGTCTTCTTAATGATCGGGGCGATCGCGTCCATCGCGGCGTTCGCCGACATCACATCGGGCACGATCCAGGTGATCGTCACGGATTCGACCGGCGGGGCGCTGCCGGGAGTGACCGTGCTTGCGGAAAGCCCCGACAGCATCACGAAGCGAATGGACGTCACGAACTCCGAGGGGCTCGCGACGCTCGTTTCGCTCGATCCATCGCCGAACTACACCGTCACGACGTCGCTGGACGGATTCGGCACGTCGGTCCGGGCCGACATTCTCGTCAAATCGGCGCAGACGACGACGCTGCGCGTGACGCTCTCGCCGGCGGCTCTGGCGGAGACGGTCACGGTCACCGCGGAATCGCCGGTCGTCGATACGACGAGCGCGACGACGAGCCAGGAGATCACGCTCGAGCTCACGGAAGCCCTTCCGACGGGCCGGAGCTACCAGAGCTACCTGCAGCTCGCCCCGGGGGTCCTGCCGGACAACAACCCGACGACATCGGGCAACCCCGCCGTCCGCTCGGGCGTGAACTACAGCGACATCGGCGGCGACCTGGGGATGTCGAGTGACAACTTCTATTACATCGAGGGAATCAACGTCACGGACCCGGTCACGGGGACCTTCGGCGCGAATCTCAACACCGAGATCATCCAGGAGCAGAAGGTGATCATCGGCGGGATTCCGGCGGAGTTCGTCGGCGCGCCCGGTCTGATCTCGAGCGTCATCACGAAGTCGGGCGGAAACGAGTTCTCCGGCTCGGTGAACTACTTCTTCCAGAACGACTCCATGGTGGCCGACAACGAGAACCAGGGCGACGCGACCTTCGAGATCGCCGACACGGCGTTCACGCTCGGCGGGCCGATCGTGCGCGACTACGCGTGGTTCTTCGGCAGCTATCGTTCTCTCGTCCGCGACGACGACGTGACGGCGCTCGACACGAACCAGTTTCTCCGCAGCGTCGAAAACGATCAGGCGCAGGCCTTCGGGAAACTGTCGTGGCAGTTCCTCGCGGATCACCGCTTGACCGCCACGTTCGCGAACGATCCGACCGACATCACCGGTCTGACCAACCGCGACGTTCTGAACACGCGCGACCAGCGCCGGGAACAGGGGGGCGATCGGTACCAGGCGAGCTACAACGGCGTGTTCGGGAGCAACGTTCTCGTCGATGCTTCCGCCGGACAGCACAACGGCGAAGTCTCGATCTTCTCGGCGCTCGAGGCGACGCGGAACGACGTCATCTTCCAGACGGACGATGTGAGGACTCTCGCGGACGAGCAGCTCGGCGGCGAGGGAAACCTGAACCTCAACGAGCGTGACACCGATTTCGCGAAAGCTTCCGTCGAGGGGATCTTCGATACCCGGTTCGGCAACCACACGCTGAAGGCGGGCGTCGAGCTCGAAAACCACATCAACTTCCGCAACTCGAACTACATCGGCGACGCGCAGTACTGGTCGCTTCCCGAGATCTACGCCGGCCAGGGCATCAGCGCGCGCGACATCTCCGAGGGAAGCTGGACGCAGCTCGTCTTCGATCCGTTCAACACGAGCGATTTCACCGGTCTCCTCGAGCACATCGACCGGATGGCCAATGCCGCCGAGCTCCGGTCTTTCCTCGATCTGAACGGCGACGGAACGATCACGCCGGACGAAGTCGCCGACGCGATCGTTTTCGACAGCTCCCAGGGGAATCCACACGGCCTGCTGAACTACTCGCGGCGCTTCCAGACGGCCGCGGGACCGCAGGAGACTGAAACCGAGGGGACCGTCTTCTACGTTCAGGACACGGTACAGGTCGGCCAGCTCGCCGTGAACCTCGGCGTCCGCGCCGAGGAGTGGGCGCACTTCGCCACCACTGGTGAAGAGATCTTCACGTTCGACTGGGAGTTCGCGCCCCGCATCAGCGCGATCTACGATCTCAAAGGGGACGGCCGCCAGAAGGTCTCCGCCTACTACGGCCGGTACTACGATCCGATCCGGATGAACATGACGAACTTCGCGGGAACGCTCACCGGGCGCATCCTCGAGGAGCAGGTCTGGATCGGCGACCAGTGGGTCCCGTACCGGACCCGCGGCGGCCCCGTCGTCCAGGACGCGTTCTTCGCTCCGACGACCAAGACCCCGTATACCGACGACTACCAGATCAGCTATGCGATCGATCTCGGGCGGAACATGAGCTTCGAGACCAATGTCTGGATGCGCCAGACCCGCGACATCCTCGAGGACTATGACCTGGAGCTGTACGCGGTCGACGGAGAGGGCAACACGGCGTACCCGGGGCCCATCGACGATCCGAACTCGCTGTGGCTCGGACTCGAGTACTTCGGGTATACGGAGAACCCCGGGTCGAACTTCGTGATCGCGACGCTCGCGGGCGGGAAGCGGGACACGGAAGGGGTGGACCTCATCTTCCGCAAGCGGTTCAGCAATGACTGGCAGTTGCTCGGGTCCTACACGTGGTCCGACGGCGACGGAAACACCAACTCGGACTCCAACGCCGACTTCCAGGGCGACGTGCTCTTCCTCGATCCCCGCGCTCCGAACCAGATGGGACGGCAGCCGGGCCACATCGAGCACCTCTTCAAGGTCGCCGGTTCGATGCGCTTTTTCGAGCGCCTCGAGCTCGGCGCGATCTACAACTGGAATTCCGGCACCGCGGCGAGCAAGACCTTCTTCGCTTCGCGCCGGAATCTCCCGAACCGCGTTCCGGCCGGCCAGGAGTTCGAATTCGCCGGCTTCCTGCAGCGCTGGATCGCTCCGGATACTGTCGGAGCCCTCGAGAATCCCAGCTACGGTGTTCTCGACCTCCGTGCCGAGTACACGCTTCCGGTGATGCAGTTCGACCTCGAAATGTTCGTCGACGTCTTCAACGTCCTCGACGATCAGTCGGTCATCCGGGAGCAGGATCTCCTGGCCGGACAGGGCAGCAGCGCGTTCGGGGAGGCGATCCAGTGGGTGGCTCCGCGCCGTTTCTTCGTCGGAGCTCGCTTGAACTTCTGAGCGCGTTCGCAAATCGAACATCCAGGGCCGGCGGAGCGATCCGCCGGCCTTTTTTTGAGACATCACTCGTCGCAGCGCCGTCATCCCGAGCGTGAGCGAGGGATCAGGGTCGGGTGGGAACCCCTGATCGGAGCGGCCCTGATCGGCGGGAGCACGAATGTTCGTTTCCCGCCGAACGACGATGCCGCGTCCCGAGCGTCCCGCCCGTCCCTGATCCCTCGCTGAACGCTCGGGATGACGAGCGCGCTTTCCGTAATCGCCGTCGCGTGTCGGAACGCGCAACGGCGCATTACGAGAATGTGAAGGTCAAATCCGAGAAACCGAAGGCCGTAACAGACTCGTGGGTGAGCTGAAATGCGATAACCACTGTGATAAAAGCACTTAGCTCGGACGCGCTCTCTGGATCGCGTCCGGCAATGTGCTTGCGGACACCCGGCGTTGATCGATTGCTGCCGCGCCGTGACAGAAACCAGAGGAAACGACATCGTTTCGCGAGCCGCCGCCGCGGCTCCCGCAGTGAGAGAGGAGGTGGGTGGCACCCGGATTTACACGATTCCCGAGAAGACGAACAGGAACGAACACGAATTGAAAGAGGAGTGCATATGAATCGAACGATCAGAGTCATCGGAGCGCTCGTTGCGGCGCTGTTGATGGCGACGGGCCTGATGGCGCAGACGTCGACGACGGGCGCGCTCGAGGGTCGGGTCACGGATGCGTCCGGACCGATCCCCGGCGTGACGCTCGAGGTCACGTCGCCGGCCCTGCAGGGCACGCGCGTCGCCGTCACGGATTCCAACGGAGAATTCCGCTTTTCCCTTCTTCCCCCGGGCAACTACACCGTAGTCGCGAGCCTGGCCGGCTTCAACACGGTCCGCCAGGAGAACGTGACGGTCGGCCTCGGCCGCACGGTCACGCTCGAAGTCCTTCTTAGCCCGGCCGCGGTGAGCCAGGAGATCACGGTCACGGCCGAGGCGCCGGTGGTCGACGTCACGTCGACCACGACGGGCGCGAACGTCACGGCCGAGACGATGCAGAGCCTTCCGATCGCGCGTGACTTCTACGCGGTCGCGCAGGTCGCCCCCGGAACGGATACCGACGCCGCGGGCACGACCTTCTACGGCTCGACGGGCGCCGAGAACCAGTACATCATCGACGGCCTGAACACGACGGGCGTCGAGCTCGGCACCGAGGCGAAGACGCTCAACTTCGACTTCATTCAGGAAGTCGAGGTCCTCACGGGCGGCCTCCCGGCCGAGTACGGGCGCATGACCGGCGGCGTGATCAACGCGATCACGAAGTCGGGCGGCAACGAGTTCTCGGGCGACGTGTTCGGCTACTTCAACTCGGGTGGCGACAACGACACGATCCCGGAACAGCCGGCCTGGCGGACGAGCATCGACGAGACCGACGAGGAGTCCGACTACGGCTTCGATCTCGGCGGGTACATCATGCAGGACCGCCTCTGGTTCTTCGGGGCCTACAACCGGATCACCGAGGACGAGGTCGACACGTTCATTCAGGACTTCGATATCCCGGGGTTCCGGGTAATCCGGGCGGGCGAGCAGATCCCGAGCGACATCACCTCGGACGTCTTCGCAGGAAAGCTGACGTACCGGATCAACGACAACAACAACCTCGCTCTCTCGGCGTTCGGCGATCCGACCGAGCGCGACGGCGCGGTCTTCACGCCGGCCGGCCCCCCCTCGACGTGGGAGGGGATCCGGGAGACCGGCGGCACGGACTTCGTCCTCCGCTACAACGGCATCTTCGGCGGTTCGTGGGTGGTGAACGGCCTCGCCGGCCGGCACCACGAGGAGGACTTCACGAGCGGCGCGGGCCACGACATTCCGCAGCTCCTCGACTTCAGCCAGTCGCCGACCACCGTCTCGGGCGGGTTCGGGTTCCACCAGAACCAGGAGTTCGACCGCGACATCCTCAAGCTCGACGTCTCGACGTTCGTGGGCAACCACGACATCAAAGTCGGCGCGGATACCGAAGATCTCTCCGCCGTGAACGAGAACTGGAACGGCGGCGCCGGTCAGCGCATCTACAAGCTCGTCACGGGCGACGGCACGATCTTCTTCCGCCATCGCTATTACATCGATGAGGACACGTTCGTTCGGGACGATCCGTCGACGTGGGATCTGCTGGCTCCTCTGATTTCCGAGCCGGAGACGAAGAACACGGCGGCGTACCTCCAGGACTCCTGGAGACTGCTTCCGAACTTCACGGTCAACGCGGGCATTCGGTGGGAGAAGCAGGAGATCATCGGGCGCACGGGCGACACGAACATCGAGATCGACGACAACTGGTCGCCGCGTCTCGGCGCCATCTGGGACGTTCTCGACAACGGCCGCTCGAAGGCGTACGCCAACTACGGCCGCTTCTTCGAGACCGTTCCGATGGACATCAACATCCGCGCGTTCGGCGGCGAGGTGTCGGTCTTCTCGTACAACTTCTCGGAGAATCCGGCGGACATCCTTCCCGACCCGGATGCCCCGCTCGCGACACGCGTTCTGGGTGGACATATCACCCCGGTCGATCCCGACCTCAAGGGGCAGTACATCGACGAGTTCATCCTCGGCTACGACCAGGAGATCGCGAACAACCTCTCGGTCGGCGTCAAGGGAACCTACCGCGAGCTCGGCCGCGTCATCGAGGACTTCCTGATCGTCGGCACGGGTGACTACGCGATCGCCAACCCCGGCTCCGGACTCGGCAGCCGGATCACCTTCTACGACTACTGGACGACCTACGATCGGGACCTCTCGTCCGCCCCGGCCCCCGAGGCGAACCGCGAGTTCACCGGCATCGAGCTCCACGCCCGGAAGCGCTTCGCGAACAGCACGCAGTTCTTCGCGAGCTACCTCTGGTCCGAGCTCGAGGGGAACTACGACGGCGTGTTCCAGGTCTCGACCGGTCAGCTCGACCCGAACATCAACTCCGCGTTCGATTACGCGGATTTCCTGGTGAACGCCCAGGGACGGCTCTCGAACGATCGGGAGCATCAGCTGAAGTTCTACGGCAGCTACGAGGTTCCCTCGGGTATGTTGGACGGCCTGAACATCGGCCTCTCCGCATACTGGACGAGCGGCTATCCGATCACGGCATACGGCTACTCCTTCCTCTACAACAACTGGGAGTACTACCTGACGCCGCGCGGATCGCTCGGCGAGCATCCGGACGAGTACGAGGCGGACCTCCACCTCGGCTATCCGGTTCGGCTGGGCGGCGGCGCGGAGATCAATCTCCTCGTCGACGTCTTCAACCTGCTCGACCGGCAGCAGATCGTCCGCTTGGACGAGCGTTACAATCTGCCTGAGCACGGCGGGTGCGCCGGAATCCCCGAGGCGCAATGCAACGGCGACAATGGATGGGACAACGTCGCCGGCACGATCAATCCACAGGGTTCGCTCTCGAACCCGCGAGCGACGGCTCCGAATCCGGATTTCCTCGAGGCCGGCGTGCAGTTCACGCAGCCCCGGAGCATCCGCTTCGGCGTCCGCGTGTCGTTCTAACCGGCTCGTTCGAGCCGACCGAAAGGCCCCCGGCGACGGGGGCCTTTCTTTTCTCTCTCCTTTCCGAATAATCGACGGCGGCAAATGAAACGGTTCTTTCTCCTCGCAGCCGCGGCGCTGCTCGTCCTCATCGTTCTCGCGCTCCATTTCCGCATTCAGCCCTCCGGTCACGCGCGCGTGATCCGGCGCGGCGACGCGCTCCGCGTCGTCACCTCGCGTGTCGCCTGGGCGCCGGTCTACCTCGGCGAGGGATGCGTGGTGCCGGCCGAGGACGGATCTCTCGTCTTCGCCGAGGAGCTCGAGGTCCGGACCGCCGCCGGGGAGCCGTTCGTCGTCGACACGTCGGTCCGCTACGGAGCTCCGGAGACCGTTCCCGCGTCGTGGCCCGAAGGAACGTGGTGCGAATCGTTGCGCGCCGCTGTTCGGGAGCGTGCCGCAGCATGGGCCGCCGCCGTCCCGCGCCGCGATCTGCTGCTCGATCCACGCGCCGCGGGATGGACCGGCACCGAGCAGCTCACTGCGGCGCTGTCGGAGGCTGGACTTCGCATCGCCGGCGCCTCACTGCGTCCTCGCATCCCGGAGGACCTCCTCTCGACCGCGCCCATCCCCGCGATCGAAGCCGCCGCGGTCGACCATCCTCCCGTCATTCTTCTCGCTCTCGACGGCGCCGACTGGGAGTACCTCGATCACCTCATCGAAAGCGGCGCGATGCCGAACCTCGCGCGCCTCGCGCGCGAGGGGGCGCGCGGCGTCGCCCAGACGGAGCACCCGGCTCTCTCCCCGATCCTCTGGACGACGATGATGACGGGCGTCAGCCCCCTCGAGCACGGCATTCTCGACTTCACGCGCTTCCATCCGACCTCGCGGACGAAAGAACCGATCACGAGCGACGAGCGGAAGGTTCCCGCCGTCTGGAACATGCTCACGGATGCCGGCAAGGAGGTCGCCGTCTTCGGCATCTGGGCGACGTACCCGGCCGAGCCGGTGCACGGGACGATCGTCTCCGATCGCTTCTTCACGTTTCTCTACCAGGAAGACGAGCTCCCGCCGGGCGTCGTCTGGCCGAAGTTCCGGGAGCCCCTCGCGCGGAAGATCCTCGCCGAGGTCGAGCAGGAGACGGCATACGACGACCTGAAGGCGTATCTGCCGTGGCTCTCGGAGGCGGAGTACCGGCAGCACGCGACGACGGA
>JBOGJQ010000243.1:0-3556 GCA_050745405.1 Thermoanaerobaculia bacterium
ACCTCACACCCCTCCGCGCCGAAAGTCCCTATCGTTCTCTCCGCAGGAGGGCGTACCCACGCCCTCCTCTTTTGTTTTTTTTGGGAGGAACGACATGAAACGCATCGGACGCATTTTCTTTCTCGCCGCCGCTCTGCTCGCGCTCGGCGCCTGCGAGAACGAACGCCTGATCACCGGGAGCTTCGGCCAGCAGGTCCTCACCGGGCAGGTCACGATGGCGGGTGAGCTCGCGGGCACCTCGGCTGCCGGCGTGGAGGTTTCCGTCCCCGGCACCGGGATGCAGACGGTTCTCGGCGAGGACGGCCGGTTCATCTTCTCCGGTGTCCCGGCCGACGTGGTCCTCGAGTTCCGCCGCGCGGGCGACGGCGTCAACGCCGCCTACCGCGCCAGCGCGCGCGAGGGCTCGAACGTCACGATCGCTCTCTCGCGTTCCGACGCGCGGCGCGTCGGTCGCGCGCGCCCTCTCTTCGCCGGGCGCGGCAACGGCCCCTCGGTTCAGATCGAAGGAACCATTCTGGAAGTGACGGAGACGTCGATTCTCGTCGACGCCGCCGGAAAGGGACCGACACTCTCGCTCATCGACGAGGACACCTACATCCGCAGCGGAAACCTGCAGCTCACCACCGCGGATCTCGCCGTGGGTGACAGGGTCCACGTGAAGTCGCAGCAGGCCGGCGAGGATCTCGTCGCGGTCCAGATCGTGCTTCAGGTCGACGAGCCTGAGGAGCAGGAGCCGAAGACGGAGCTCGAGGGACTTCTCCTCACCGTGTCGCCCGAGGAGATCGAGGTCGACGCGGCGGGTGTGGGACCGACGACGGTCGCGCTGAACGAGGAGACCGTCATTCGCAAGGGAAATCGCCTGCTCGAGCCCGAAGAGCTCGAGCAGGGGTGGCGCGTGCACGTGAGGGCGGTGGAAGGGGAAGATGGACTCGTGGCCGTGCTGATCATCGTTCAGAACATGAATTCTGACGACGGTGACGGCTCGGGCGAGGTCCAGCTCGAGGGAGTCCTCGAAGACGTCGGGGACGAGAGCATTACGGTTAATGCCGCGGGTCGCGGCTCGACCGTCGTCCTCGTCGACGAGGATACGGTCGTCCGGCAGGGAGGGACCGAGCTCACGCTCGCGGACCTCGAAGCCGGCGACCGCGTGCACGTGAAGGCGCGCGAGGAGGGGGAGGAGCTGATCGCAAGAGAGATCAGGCTCCAGAACCCCGCCTGACGCGCCCTGCGTTGCCCCGTTTGGGGGAGAGGCGCTCGCGGTGCCGGTCGAGCGCTCCCCCTACGGGGCCGCGAGCATCTTCTGCCACCGCGACAATCCCCACCCCGTCTCCTGGAGCCACTCGACGAGGCGCGCCGCCGGTAACGGTGGGCTCAGATAAAAGCCCTGCGCCAGATCGCACTCGAGCTCGGTGAGCACCCGGCACGTCGCCTCGTTGTCCACCCCCTCGGCGACGACCTGCATCCCGAGGTTGTGCGCGAGGTCGATCGTGGCGCGGACGATCGCCGCGTCTCCCGCGCTCGAGGCCATCCCCATCACGAACGACTTGTCGATCTTGATCTCGTCGACCGGGAGCTGGCGGAGGTGCATGAGCGACGAGTAGCCGGTGCCGAAGTCGTCGAGCGAGAGGCGGACGCCGAGGCTCTGGAGGAGCGACAGGATCGCGAAGGCCTGCTGCGGGTCCTGCATGATGCTCCCCTCGGTGATCTCGAGCTTGAGGGCCTGTGGCGGGACGCCCCATTTCTCGATCGCGTTCGCGATGATGTGGGGGAGCATGTGCTCCTGGAGGACCTTCGGCGAGAGGTTCACCGCGACGTGGATCGGGAGCATCGCGTCCTGCCAGCGGCGCGTCTGCTCGAGTGCGGCCTGGATCGTCCACTCCGTCAGGTTGCGGATGAATCCCGACTTCTCCGCGGCGTCGATGAAGGACGCCGGCATCAGGAGGCCGCGTCGCGGATGGTTCCAGCGGATCAGCGCCTCGACGCGCGTCATGAGACCGGTTTTGAGGTGGATCTTCGGCTGGTAATAGAGCTCGAGCTCGCCGTTCTCGAGCGCCTGCCGCAGCTCGACCCCGAGCGTGATGCGCCGGATGCCCGTCTCGTCGATGTCGGACGAGTAGACGGTGCACTCGATGCCGCGACGTTTCGCGTGGTACATCGCCGTGTCCGCGCGCCGCATGAGCGTCTCGGCGTCGGCGCCGTGCTCGGGGAACATCGCGATCCCGATGCTCGCGCCGATCTCGACCTTCTGCTCCTCGACGACGAACGGCGTCTCGAGGGAGCGGAGGATCTTCTGTGCGACGCGGAACGCGGCGGAGACGTCGCTGGCGGTCGGCAGGACGAACGCGAACTCGTCACCGCCGAGCCGCGCGACGGTGTCGGACTCGCGGATCATCTCGCGCAGACGGACGGCGACCTGCTGCAGGACGAGGTCGCCGCTGTGATGCCCGAGCGTGTCGTTCACTTCCTTGAACCCGTTGAGATCCATGAGCATGAGGGCCACGGGGTGGCCGCTGCGGCGCGCGATGCGGACCGACTGGGTGATCCGGTCCATGAGGAGCGTGCGGTTCGGCAGGCTCGTGAGCACGTCGTGCAGCGCCTGCTGCTCGAGCGTGGCGAGCTGCTTTTTTCGCTCGCTCACGTCCTTCATGTAGGCGACCCAGTGCTCGACCGTGCCGTCCGCGTCGTGAAGCGGCACGAAGAGGAGCTCGAGAAAGTACTCCGATCCGTCTTTCTTGAGCGCGGTCGCCTCCCCTTCGAACGGGGAGCGCTGGCAGAGCGGGTGGAGGAGGGCGTCGCGGATGGCGCGGTCGCTCTCGGCGACGCGAAAGATCTCGAGCGGCTCGCCGATGACTTCGCTCCGCTCGGATTCGGTCATCCGGCAGAACGCGGCGTTGACGTAGAGGATCCGCGGGAGGCCGTCCTTGCCCGGCGGCTCGAGGATCACGATGCCGTCGGGCGCGTGTTCGACGGTGAGGCTCGCGAGATCGCTACGATCGAACGCTTGCGCCACCCGGCGCGCCTCCTCGGTGAGGCGGCCGACCGGGAGGCGCGCCTCGGGGTCCGTGGGTGTCGAATCGGCGGACGGCGTCTGAGGCGCCGCCGACTCGCGAAGGAGCCGGATCACGGTCGCGCGGGGGGTCGTCATTGTTCGAGGGCCCGATTGTGGCGGAAGTGTATCAATTCTCGTTGAACCGGGAGGGTGGTTGGTGAACAATAGGCAACTTCCTATGACTCGCTCCGTTCTGCTGCTCGCCGCTTTCGCCGCCGTGACGCTCGCGTGCGGCTCCGCCCCCCGCGCCGTGTACGCGCCGACCCAGATCGCGTGGACGCAGGCCGAGGCGCTGCTTCTCGAAGGGGAGGTCGACGAGGTCGTCCGGACCGCGGAGGGCTTCGTGCGGCTCGAGCTCCGCGACGGCCGCCGCGTCGTCACGCGCGAGCCGGTCGACGGGGAAATCGAGCGCGTCATCGCGCGCTGCGGCGAGCCGTGCGCGGGTGTGGTGGTTCGTCGCTAGCCGTCATCCCGAGCGTTTAGCGAGGGATCAGGGTCGGGCGGGAC
>JBOGJQ010000244.1:0-17911 GCA_050745405.1 Thermoanaerobaculia bacterium
GGATCTGGGGACGCGGGTGCGCGAGATCCTCCGCTCCCACCCGCCCAGATCCCTCGCTACCGCTCGGGATGACAAAATCAGCAATCAACGATCAGCAATCAACGATCGAAAACGTACTCTACACTCCCCTCGCCTCCGCGCCCCAGATGTGCTTGTGGAGCTGCGTCTGGAGACGGACGTCGAGTGCGTCGGCGAGGATCCATTCGGCGAGCGTCCTGAGGTCGAGAACGCCCCAGACGGGAGAGAAGAGCACCGTCCGCTCGGAGAGCTCGCGCTCGCGCACGACGCGGACCGCGTAATCGTAGTCGGCCCTGTCGGCGATGACGAACTTGACCTCGTCGTGCGGGCGGAGGCGTTCGAGATTCGGCCAGAAGTTCTTCCCCTCCTCGCCGGACGCCGGGCACTTGATATCGAGGATGATCTTCGCGCGCGCGTCGACCGGCGTCGTGTCGATCGAGCCGGAGGTCTCGATGAGGACCTCGTAGCCCGCTTCGCAGAGGCGGCGGATCAGCTCGAACGATTCCTTCTGCGCGAGAGGCTCGCCCCCCGTGACTTCGACGAGCCGGCAGTCCCACTTTGCGATCGCCTCGAGAATCGCGTCGATCTCCATCTTCTCGCCGCCCGTGAAGGTGTATTCCGAATCGCACCAGACGCAGCGGAGGTTGCAGCCGGTGAGGCGGATGAAGATGCAACGGCGGCCGGCGTGGCTCGACTCGCCCTGGATGGAATGGAAGAGCTCGGTGATGCGGATCATCGATACCGGGTCGGGTCGGGAACACCCGCCTCCGCGAATCCCGCCTTGCGGAGCAGGCACGAATCGCAGTGGCCGCAGGCGCGACCCTCCTCGTCCGGATCGTAACAGGAGTGCGTGAGCGAATAATCGACGCCGAGCGCGGCGCCGGCGCGGATGATCTCCGCCTTGGTCATCGACACGAGCGGCGCGACGATCCGCGGAACGCCGCGCTCGACGCCGCTGCTCGTTCCCGTCTCGATCACGCGCTGGAACGCGCCGATGAACTCGGGGCGGCAGTCGGGATAGCCGCTGAAGTCGACCGCGTTGACGCCGATCCAGATCTCCTCCGCGCCGCGCGCCTCGGCGAGTCCTACGCCCATAGCGAGAAAGATCGTGTTGCGGGCCGGGACGTACGTCACCGGGATTCCCGCTCCGCCGAGGGCGTCCTTCGGCACGTCGATGTCGGCGGTGAGCGCGCTGCCGCCGAACCGGCGAAGATCGAGCTCCACGACCAGATGGTCGCGCACGCCGAGCGCCCGCGCCACGTCGCGCGCGGCTTCGAGCTCGAAGCGGTGGCGCTGCCCGTAGTCGAACGACAGCGCGATCGCCTCCCGCCCCTCGGCCCGCGCCATCGCGAGCACCGTCGCGGAATCGAGGCCGCCGCTGAGGAGGACGATGGCGTTCATGCGTCAGTCGTTGGTCGTTGGTCGTTAGTCGTTAGTTGTCAGTTGTCAGTTGTCAGTTGTCAGAAGACTTCCACGAGAGGGCGTCGTCATCCTGACGAGCGAAGCGACGAAGGATCTCCTGATCCGCGACTCAGACTCGCGACAGCCTGCCCGAATGAGACCCGGCTGAGGAGATCCTTCGCTCACGCCCACCCGCGCCGCCTCGCTCAGGATGACGACACTTCCCGACTAGCGACTAGCGACTAGCGACTAGCGACTAGCGACTAGCGACTAGCGACTAGCGACTAGAACATACAATACCGCCGGAATGCCCTCGTTCACCCCATACGAGATCCTCAACCGGAAGCGCCGCGGCGAGGAGCTCTCCACCGACGCGATCGCCTGGCTGATCGACGCCTTCATGCGCGGCGAGGTCGCCGACTATCAGATGACCGCCTTCCTCATGGCGGCCGCGATCCGCGGGATGAGCGAGGCCGAGACCGCCGCGCTGACGAGCGCCGTCGTCCGCTCCGGCGACCGGTGGGATCTAGCGTCCGAGGTCGGCTTCCTCGCGGACAAGCATTCGACCGGCGGCGTCGGGGACAAGATCTCCCTCGTCCTCGCCCCCTGGGTCGCCGCATGCGGCGTCCGCATCGGGATGCTCTCCGGCCGCGGCCTCGGACACACCGGCGGCACGCTCGACAAGCTCGAGACGATCCCCGGCTTCGACGCGCACCTCGACCGGGCGGCCCTGGTCCGCTGTCTCGGCGAGGCCGGATGTGCGATCGCGACGTCGACCGAGCGCATCGCCCCCGCCGACCGCCGCATGTACGCGCTCCGCGACGTGACGGGCACGGTCGAATCGCTGCCTCTCATCACGGCGTCGATCATGTCGAAAAAGCTCGCCTTCGGGCCGTCGTTTCTCCTCCTGGACGTGAAGGCCGGCAGCGGCGCGTTCATGACGAGCCTCGAGAGTGCGGCGGAGCTCTCGCGGTCTCTTCTTACGACGGCCGCGCGGGAGGGGCTCGCGGCGGAAGCGATGATCACGGACATGGACCGGCCTCTCGGCCGCGCGATCGGGAACGCGAACGAGACCGCGGAAGCGTTCGCCGTTCTCGCCGGGAAAGGGCCGGGCGACGTGCTCGCGCTCGCGCGCGCCGAGGCGGAGCGGATCCTGCTCGCGAGCGGCCGGTTCGGACCGGAGAGTGCGGCGAAGACGCTCGACGACGCGATCGCGGGCGGCGCCGCGCTCGACGCGGCGAAGCGGTGGATCGCCGCGCAGGGCGGCGATCCGGCCGTCGTCGATTCGCCCGAAAAACTCGGCGCGCCTCGCCACCGTCTCGAGGTCCACGCATCGCGGAGCGGCTTCGTCGATTCGATGGACACCTGGCGCCTCGGTGCGCTCGCCGTGGAGCTCGGCGCCGGACGCCGCCGGCAGGACGACGTAATCGATCCGACGGCGGGAATCGATCTCGTGGCGACCGCCGGCGACGAAGTGCGCACCGGCGAGCCGATCGCGATTCTCGGCTGGTCGCGCGACGGCATCGACGGAGAGGAGATCGCGCGGCGCCTCAGTGGCGCGGTCGCGATCACGCCCGAGCCGCCGCCGCCGCGGACGCTCGTCCTCGATCTCGTGACGGAGGGCGTCCATGCCCGCTGAGAGAGCGATCGTCCTCGTCTGCGATTCGCTCGGCGTGGGGGAGCTGCCCGACGCCGCCACCTATGGCGACGAGGGATCGGACACGCTCGGCCACATCCTTCGCGACGCGCGCCCGCGCCTGCCGAACCTCGAGCGCCTCGGGCTGCTCCACACGCTCGCCCGCCCCGCTTCATCCATCGATCCGGAGGGCGCGTGGGGACGGATGGCCGAGCAGGCGGCGGGGAAGGACACCACTACCGGCCACTGGGAAATGATGGGGCTCGTCGTCGAGCACCCGTTCCGAACCTACCCGAACGGCTTTCCGGCCGGGGTGATCCGCGAGTACGAGGCGCGCATCGGCACGCCGACGCTCGGCAACAAGCCCGCTTCGGGGACCGCCATCCTCGACGAGCTCGGCGAGGAGCACATGCGCACCGGCCGACCGATCGTCTATACGTCGGGCGACTCCGTCTTTCAGGTCGCCGCGCACGAGGAGGTCGTTCCGGTCGCGAGGCTGTGGGAGATCTGCGGCATCGCGCGCGAGCTGATGCGCGGCGAGCACAACGTCGGCCGCATCATCGCCCGCCCCTTCGTCGGTCCCGGAAAAGGACGCTTCCGCCGCACGGCGAACCGCCGCGACTTCTCGGTGCCGCCGACCGGCGAGACGCTGCTCGATCGCATCGCGTCCAGCGGAGGGAAAGTCGTCGGCGTCGGCAAGATCACCGACATCTTCGACGGCCGCGGGATCACCGAGGCGATCCGGACGGAGTCGAACGCGGACGGGATGAGGAAAACCATCGAGCTCGCCCGCACGTCCGAAGCGGAGTTGCTCTTCGTGAATCTCGTCGACTTCGACTCGAAGTACGGCCACCGCAACGACGTGAACGGGTACGCGAAGGCGCTCGAAGAGATGGACGCGATGCTTCCGGAGCTCGTCGCCGCGCTGCGCCGCGACGACCTCCTTCTGCTGACCGCGGATCACGGGTGCGATCCGACCGACGTCTCGACGGACCACACGCGCGAGTACGTCCCTTTCCTCGCCGCCGGGCCGCGCGTCCGCCCCGGATCGATCGGCGTGCGCGACACGTTCGGCGACCTCGGCGCCACCGTCGCGGCGCACCTCGGCGTCGACGCCGGCGCACTCCGCGGGACCAGCGCCCTTCCCGCGATCCTCGATAATAAGGAGTCTCGATGAAGAACCTGATCCACGCCGCCGTCGCCGCGCTCGCCTTTCCGCTGATCGCTTTCGGTCAGATCGCCACCGACAGCGTGAACCGGCAGATCGCGCGCGACGTCTACGAGGACGTGAAAGTCGTCCGCCGGGTCGCGGACGTCGCCCGCCGCGACATGCCGCGCGACGTGCTCGAGAAGATCCTCGCCGAGGATCTCGAGACGCTCCGCGGGAAGACGTCGGAGTTCCAGTACCGCTACGCGCGCTACGAGCGCGTCGAGGCCGATCGCCGCGAGGAGCGGTTCACGTTCGACTCGAAGACCGAAGAGAGCAGCCTCGAGAGCTTCACGATCGAAGGGGATCTCGTGTATCGCATCCGCGTCCAGGTGCCGAGCCGGCGGATGCTCCTGCTGAGCAACCACCGCGTCTGGGTCGACCGGGTCGATCTCCGTTACACGCCGATCGGCGTCATCTCCCCCGTCTCGGAGTCCGTGGACGTGAAGACGTGGCTCGAGCCGGGCGACGAGCGGATGATCGAGATTCCGCAGGTCGCGCGCGAGGCGGCGGCCACCCTCTGGGTGAAGACGGACGCACGGGAAAAGGCCGCCGTCGACGTCGCGATTTTCGAGGCAAGCCTGGTGGACGATCCCAACAGCCCCTTCGCGACGGTCGTCCGCCGCTTCCAGGCGCTCGGCGACGCGGTCGAGGAGCGCGAGTACAGGAGCGTCCGGAACGTGGCCGACGAGATCCTGGCGCTGCTGGAGGCTCAGGCGGGAACGGCGGGGATCCGCCCCGTTCCGCCCACGATCCTCCCCGAGCCGGCGCCGCGCCGCGCCACCGACGACCTTTATTTCGAGCTGCGGCACATCGAGGATCTGCTCCGAGGATCGGAGGCGGAGCGGGCCGAAGGGCTCCAGCGCCTGGAGCGGCTGATCGAACGCTTCAGGCCGCAATAATGGGCGCTTTGTGACGCCGAACGCGTGACAAAGCGGCGCCTCCATGCGATAATGCCTCTCCGCCGCGCTTTGCCTCGGCAGGGTTCCCACCGATCCACCCTTCCCCCGTTCCCGGATCGGCCCATCTTTGACAGAAGGAGCGACTGGTGTCTTACAAAGTCGGAGAAAAGGTCGTTTACCCCAATCATGGCGTCACCATCGTCGAACAGATCGGCGACACCGATTTCGGCGGCATGAGAAATACCTATCTTCAGCTTCGACTCCTTTCCAACAATTCACGCCTCATGGTTCCCGTGACGAATACCGAGCGGGTCGGACTTCGTCCGCTCTATCGTCAGAGTCAGATCAAGAGCATCTTCTCTCTTCTCGAGGAGCGCCCCTCCCAGGCCGCACGCGACTGGAAGGATCGTTACCGCGACAACCTCGAGAAGATGAAGAGCGGCAAGCTCGAAGACGTGGCCGACGTGCTCAAGAACCTCACGCAGGTCTCGAAGCGCAAGAGTCTGTCGTTTCGCGAGAAGAAGATGTACGAGCGCGCCAAGCACCTGCTCGTCTCCGAGGTCGCGATCGTGAAGGGCATCGGCGAGAAGGAAGCCGAAGCGCTGATCGAGAAGTCGCTCGACAAGGCGCTCGGCGCGGTGCTCGGGCACTAGCGTTCGCGCAACCGTTCGAAGGTTCGAAAAAAGCCCGCCCTCGTGGCGGGCTTTGTCGTCCCGAGCGTAGCGAGGGATCAGGGACGGGTGGGACGCGCATGACGCGGCGGCGAGCGTCGGCGGGACAACGAATATTCGTCCTTCCGCCGACCTAAGTCGCTCCGTTTCCGGATTGCCCACCCGTCCCTGATCCCTCGCTACGCTCGGGATGACGGCCCGCGCTCCTATAAAATCCCTACCCATGCCCGCTTCCCGCCGTCTTCCTCCCTGGATCCGCGAGAAGAAGCTCAACCTCGCCGGCCTTCACGAGGTCAAGAAGCTCCTTCGCGAGAACGAGCTGCACTCCGTCTGTGAATCGCTCGCATGTCCGAACCGCACGGAGTGCTTCTCGCGCGGCACGGCGACGTTCATGATCCTCGGCGACGTCTGCACGAGGAACTGCGGGTTCTGCAACGTCACGACGGGCCGCCCGTTCGCTCCCCCGTCGCCGGACGAGCCGCGCGCGGTCGCCGATGCCGCGAAGAGGATGGGGCTGCGGCACGTCGTCGTCACGTGCGTCACCCGCGACGATCTCCCGGACGGGGGCGCGCTCCAGTTCGCGAGAACGATCGCCGCGTTGCGGGACGCGATCGCCGGCGTCACCGTCGAAGTCCTCACGTCCGATTTCCGCGGACGGCTCGAGAGCGTCGAGACCGTCGTCCGCGCGCGCCCCGACTACTTCAACCACAACGTCGAGACGGTGCCGCGCCTCTATCCGGTCGCGCGCCGCGGGGCGAAGCTCGAGCGCTCGCTCGACGTCCTCCGTCACGCGAAGCAGGTCGACGCCGCCATCGTGACCAAGTCCGGCCTCATGGTCGGCCTCGGCGAGACGCGCGACGAAGTCGTCGAGGTGATGCACGCGCTTGTCGACGCGGGTGTCGAGATCCTGACGATCGGGCAATACCTGCAGCCGAACCTTCAGAAGCTCGCGGTCGCCGAGTACGTCCATCCCGACGTGTTCGAGGAGTACCGCGTCACGGGAGAGCGCCTCGGATTCTCGGCGGTCTTCTCCGGCCCGTTCGTCCGCTCGTCGTACATGGCCGACCTCGTCGCGCACGAAGCAGCCTCGGCTGGAGCGCATTCCGACCGGCCGTAAAATCGCCGCATGCGCACGGCGCGACTCCTCTCCCTCCTTCTTCTCGCGGCCATCCCCGCACTCGCCCTCGAGATCAAACTCGTTCCGATCGCGACCGGCCTGGCCTCGCCGGTCGGCATCACGCACGTCGACGACGATTCGGGACGGCTCTTCGTCACGCTCCGCGACGGCCGCATCATGGTCATTCGAAACGGCGTGGTCGTCCCGACGCCGTTCCTCGACCTCCGGTCGATCGTTCTGTCGGGCGGCGAGCAGGGACTGCTCGGCCTCGCGTTCCATCCGCAATACACGCTCAACGGCTTCTTCTACGTCAACTACACCGATCTCGCCGGCGACACGGTCATCGCGCGCTATCGCGTCTCTCCCTTCGACCACGAGCGCGCCGATCCGAATTCGGCGAAAGTCCTCCTGAGGATCGACCAGCCGTTCGCGAACCACAATGGCGGGCAGCTCGCCTTCGGCCCCGACGGCTTTCTCTACATCGCCACGGGCGACGGCGGTTCCGGAGGCGACCCGGGAAACCGCGCGCAGAGCCTCGGCACTCTACTCGGCAAGATCCTACGCATCGACGTCGACTCGGGCGATCCGTACGCGATCCCGCCGACGAATCCGTTCGCCGGGAGTCCGGGCGCGCGGGGAGAGATCTGGGCGTACGGCCTCCGGAACCCGTGGCGCTTTTCGTTCGACCGCGATACGGGCGATCTCTTCATCGGCGACGTCGGCCAGGGCCAGTGGGAAGAGGTCAACTTCCAGCCGGCATTCAGCGCCGGCGGCGAGAACTGGGGATGGCGCTGCCTCGAGGGAACGCACCCGTTCAACACGGACAACTGCAACCTGAATGTGCTCGAGCCGCCGATCCTCGAGTACGGCCATCATGAAGGCCCGCACTGCTCGGTGACCGGCGGGTTCCGGTACCGAGGACTGATCCATCCCGATCTCCAGGGCGTCTATTTCTACGGCGACTTCTGCTCGGGATGGATCTTTGGCGCGCGCGAGACTCCCAGCGGGTGGACGACCGAGCTGCTGATCGACACGGAGCTCCGCATCAGCAGCTTCGGCGAGGACCAGGCCGGGGAGATCTACGTCGCCGACATCGCCGGCACGATCTGGCGGATCGCGAGCGGCGCGACGCCCGCGCGGCGGCGCCTCACGACGCGGCCGTAAGTCGTAGCTAGTAGCTCGTAGCTCGTAGCTAGTAGCTCGTAGCTCGTAGCTCGTAGCTCGTAGCTCGTAGCTCGTAACCAGACAAGCTACCAGCTACCAGCTACGTCTCCGTTCCACTACGGCTTCCAGCGAATGTACCGTTGATCGAGCCGCTCGATCTCGCCGCGCTGGTCGACGACCTCGACGACGAGATCCGTGTCGAGGTGGACGTCGTCGGGTCGTCGGTCGATCGCCGCGTGAAACCCGACCACTTCCCCCTCCTCGTACCACGGCATCTTCGCCCGCACGTCGGCACGCGGTGCGAGCTCCGCCTCGACGGCGACGCTCTCGTTCTCGAAAAGGAACTTCACGCTGCGGATGCCGTGCGGTGAAGCGGCCCATCCGCGGATGCGCATCGGCCCTCCGCGTTCCTGTTCGGCGAGCTCGAGATAGGCGATCGGCTCGTCCGTGTATGTGAATCCGCGATCGTCGAGGAGCACGGCGAGGTTCTCGAGCGGCTTCCGTCCCGCTCCGTCCGGCACCTCGGGCGGGCGGAGCCACGCCGCGTGGGGAACCGTTTTCGCGACGGCGAAGACCCACGTTCCCACAATGTCCGCGTCGAACCGCCGTACGAACCGGAGCCGCCCCTGACGCAACGACCGGCGGAGCCAGGCGCGAATCCGCTCGTCCGGACGCTTGTCCAGCATGTCCGCGTGAACGACCACGAAGGCGACGCCGGACTCCTCGAGCACGTCGAGCACGCGCGGGTCGACCGGGTCGGCGAGGGTCCAGTCGCGGACCTTCTGGTGAAGCACGGTCTCGAATCCCGAATAGCCGTTCACCAGAGGGCGGTGATGCGCCGTCGCGTAATAGAGGTACTTCAGCTCCCACCATCCATCGTGCATCGGCATCTCGAAGACGGCACCGGGGGCCGGAGCAGTCGCCAGCCATGAGTACACGTCCGGTGTGGCGCCGCGGCCGAGCCACCACCGGATCGGCGCCGCATTCAGCTCGAACAGGAGCAGAGCCGGGATCACGAGCGCGATCGCGACGCGCCACCGTTTCGCCCGCGCCGCGATGACCATCGCACCGAGACCCCCGGTGACGGCGAGCCCCGCGTAGGCGACGACGGACCATCGCGCCGGCACGCGGATCCCGCGGAATTGCGGGAGGATCTCGAAGAGGAGCTTGTGCAGCCACGCGTTCAGGCCGAACGACGCAATCACGCCGAGAAGGACCATCGCGATCCCGACCCAAACCCCGAACGAATAGCGGCGGCGCATCCAACGAAGGACCGCACCGTCACGGATCAGGAGAAGCCGAACCGCGAGGAGGATGAACGCCGCGGCGAGCAGCCGCGGCTCGAGATCGAGGCGAACGCGATTCGCGGCCGTCCCATCGACGTTCGCGCGGACGAGCGCCGTCGCGAGCAGCACGACGACGAGAAAATCGAGGAGTGGCCCCACCCAGCGCGGCAAACGGCGCCATTCCGTCTCCGCCACCGCATCGGGCATCTCGTCGCGGCGGGCGGCGATCAGTCCGATCCCGGACAGCAGGACGATCAGCAGACCGGGAAACAGCGCCCGTTCCGGGAGCGCGTGTCGCGCCGGCTCGAGGTCACCGTAAAGGCGGCTTCGTTGCGCCGGGACGAGCCAGTCCTCCCAGTTCGCCGAGTAGAACAGGACCTCCGTCTCGCCGCGCTCCATGTCGTACAGCTCCCGCACCTGGCCGTACGGCCGGATCATCGGGTAGAGGAGGGCGAGAGCAATGACGAGCGCGGCGCCGGCGGCTGCCCAGAAGCGAATCCGGTCCCACTTCCCCGCGACGATGGCGCCGACCAGCAGAGCGAGCCCCACGGCGACCGATCCGAACGCGAACAGATGCATGTTCGTCAGGGCATTCGCGACGTATGTCGCGCCCAGAAGAGCGGCGCGCCCGATCGTCGGCTTCCGGACGTACGCCACCGCGGCGGCGAGCAGGATCGGCAGCCATCCCGCCCAGATGTGCTGCAGGTGCGCGAGCTGGTCGAAGCGGTGCGGCGCGAAGGCGAAGAAGATCCCGCCCACGAGCGCCGCGATCCACGACCCCGACACCGTCCGGACGAGGACCCATCCGCCGTAGCCGCTCAGCGTGAACCCAGCGAGCATCGCAATGTTGTAGAGCGTGTGCGGTCCGGCGCCGAGCCAGCGCACCGGGAGAAGAAGCCAGGCGACGCCAAGGAGATTCTCGCTGAACGCCAGCGCCAGGCGCGCCGGATGGAACATCGGCGCGTCCCACAGCGGGAGGCCGTTCATCGTCGCGAGCTGGACCCAGTCGAGGATCCACGTGTTGAGGAACGGATCCCCCGGATCGGAAAAGGCGCGGTCGAGATGGAGCGCGAGCGGCCACGTCATCACGACCGAGAGAACGGCGAAGAGCGCGAATACCGCGATCTCGCGTGCCGCGCCGCGTGCGCCCTTCCGGAGGTCCACCATCCCGATCACGATATGCTAGGAGCCATCGAACCGGACAGGTGCCAGGGATGACATTCCGTCGACACGCCGCACTCCTCGTCTTCGCTTTTCTCGCCGCACGCTGTGCATGGGAGCCCGGGATGGAAGAACCGCTCGAACAGGAGGCGACGACGCCGCGCGCCGCCGTCTCCGAAGAATACCGCCAGGAGATCGCGTCGTGGCAGGAGAATCGGGCGAAGGGCCTCACGCGCGAGACGGGGTGGCTGACGCTCACGGGTCTTTTCTGGCTCGAGGAGGGAGAGAACAGCGTCGGGTCCGCGCCCGACGCCGACGTCCGGCTCCCGGAAGACAAAGCGCTTCCGTCGGTCGGACGCCTCGTCCTGCGCGAAGGCGAGGTCACGCTCGTCAGCGCGCCCGACTCCGGAGTCGTCGTCGACGGGCAGCCCGTCACCTCCGTCGCGATGCAGCCCGACGTTTCCGGCGAGCCGACGATCGCCGAGGTCGGACCGGTGCAGTTCTACGTGATCCACCGCGGCGACCGGATCGGCGTCCGCGTGCGCGACCGCGAGCATCCGGCGCGCACGACCTTCGCGGGTCTCGACTACTTCCCGATCGATCCCGAGTGGCGCGTCACCGCGCGGCTCGAGCCGTACGATCCGCCGAAGCAGATCCCGATTCAGAACATCGTCGGGATCGTCGAGCCGCTCCCCTCGCCCGGCGCTCTCGTCTTCGAGGTCGACGGGAAGGAGTACCGCCTCGATCCCATTCTGGAGGAAGGCTCGGACGAGCTGTTCGTGATCTTCGCCGACCAGACGAGCGGGAAGGAGACGTATCCCGCCGGCCGCTACATGTACGCGGCGGTGCCGGGTCCCGATGGAACGACGGTCCTCGATTTCAACAAGGCCTACAACCCGCCGTGCGCCTTCACCGAGTTCGCGACGTGCCCCCTCCCGCCGCGCCAGAACCGCCTCGATGTGCGGATCGACGCGGGGGAGAAGGTGTACCACGCGCCCGAGCAGCCGGCAGTCGCTGGTCGGTAGTCGGTCGTTGCTCGTTGCTCGTCGCTCGTCGGTAGGATCGGAAGCAGCCTAAAGGTCATCCTGAGGAGCGAAGCGACGAAGGATCTCCTGATCCGCGACTCAGACTCGCGAGGTCCTGCCGATTTGAGACCCGGCCGAGGAGATCCTTCGCTCACGCCCGCCCATGCCGCCTCGCTCAGGATGACGACGCTTTGTGGGATGCCAGATGGACGAGCTACGAGATACGAGCTACGAGCTACGAGCTACGAGCTACGAACGACGACCGGCGGCTACCGAGTAAACTAATGACATGCCCCATCCGCGTGCGATCGCTCCCGACGAGCCCGAGACCGGGCCGTTCTTCGCGACGTGGCTCCCGATGTATCTCGACTACCTCGCCGTCGAGAAGGGGCTCGCGCCGAACTCGCTCCGGTCGTACCGCGCGGACCTGCGGCACTTCGGCCACTGGCTCGCCGGAAAGGAGCTCGATCTCGAGCGCCTCGAGCGCGTCCACATCGTTCGCTACTTCCAGTCGCTCCGCTCGGCCGGGATTTCCGCCCGTTCGACCGCGCGGGCCCTCGCCGCGATCCGCGGCCTCTTTCGCTTTCTCACGTCCGAGCGTCACCTGAAAGCCGATCCGACCGAGAACATCGACAACCCGAAGCTCTGGTCGACGCTGCCGAAGTCGCTCATTGCTTCCGAGGTCGAAGCGCTCCTCGGCGCCCCCGACGTGTCGACGACTCTCGGCCTCCGCGACAAGGCGATGCTCGAGCTGCTCTACGCGACCGGCCTCCGCGTGAGCGAGCTGATTCGCGTCCGCCTCGACGATCTCGTTCTCGACGCGGGGTTTCTCCGGACGATCGGAAAAGGGTCGAAAGAGCGACTCGTCCCCTTCGGCGACGCGGCCCGCGACGCGATCGTCGCGTGGATCGAGCGCGGCCGGCCGGAGCTCGACCGTCACGGCGATCCGCACCTCTTTCTCGGAATCCGGGGACGGCCGCTGTCGCGCCAATCCGTGTGGCTGAAGATCCAGACGTACGCGCGCGAGGCCGGCGTCACCGCGCACATTTCGCCGCACGTCCTCCGCCATTCGTTCGCCACGCATCTTCTCGAGAACGGCGCCGATCTCCGGTCGGTCCAGATGATGCTCGGCCACTCCGACATCTCGACGACGCAGATCTACACGCACGTCAGCCGCGCCCGCCTGCAGCGCATTTACGAGCAATACCACCCGCGGGCATAATCGTCCAAAGGGACGAGGTTCCCTCGGTCAGATGCGGTTCCCCATTCGATTCCTCGCGGCGGCGGCTCTGCTCGCCTTCGCCGTGCCGGCCTCGGCCGAGATCGCGCTCCTCGCGAACGGGAGGACGCTGAAGATCTCCGCCTGGGAAGTCGGTCCGGAAAGCGCCCAGCTGACGCTCGCCGGCGGCGGGACGATCGAGATGCCCACCGAAAGCATCGAGCGGATCGTCGACGACGAGGTCGTCCCGGCCGGCGATCCCGTCCCCGCGCTCCCGGAGCGGAAGTGGGGCTTCGTCGAGTCGAGCACCCCTCTGTTCGGCACGCGCTTCGATCCGATCATCGTCGAGGCCGCCCGGAAGTTCGACGTCGATGCGGCGCTCGTCTCGGCGGTGATCAAGGCGGAGTCCGACTACGACCCGCGCACGGTCTCGCACAAGGGTGCACAAGGATTGATGCAGCTCATGCCGGCGACGGCGCGGCGCTTCGGCGTCGCTGACGCCTTCGATCCGCGCGCGAACGTCCACGCCGGGACGCGCTATCTCCGCTGGCTGCTCGACCGCTTCGACGGCCGCGTCGAGCTCGCCCTCGCCGGCTACAACGCGGGCGAGGGAAATGTCGACCGGTACGAGGGCGTCCCGCCGTTCCGCGAGACGAGGGAGTACATCCGCCGCATCGCGCGCCACCTCGAGCGGCAGCGCGGCATCACGATCGTCGCCGGCGGCGCACTCTAGTAACGAAGCGAGCGCCCGAGGTTCCACCGCACCTCGAGCGTCGCCGAGGTGCCTCCCACCTGGAAGTCGTATCCCGTCTGGCGCGCCATCACGTTCTCCGCGTCGACGTCGAGCACCTCGAGTCCGATGCGCAGCGACGGCGTGAGCGACCAGAAGAAGGCCGCGGTCCACCCCCACCCTTCCTCCTCGTTCGTCTCGCCGCGCGGATCGCCGTCTTCGTCGGTCGTGTCGAACCAGTCGCTCCGCAGCGACGCGCGCCACCGGTCGCCGGACCACGAGCCGAGCAGGTACGCGCTGCGGAACTCGGCCTCGACCGGCACGAACAGCCCCATCTCCGTATAGCCGTCGAGGTACTCGGCCGCGAGATAGAGGCGGTCCGTCGGCGTCCAGTGGGCACCGAGGAGATTGAAATCCGTCCCCCACGAGTACTCGTCGCCGTAGCGCGCGCGGTCGCCGCGATTGTCGACATGCGTGAGCTGGACCGACGCGACGTTCGGCCGCTCGATACGGATGCGCGCCGACCAGCCGATCCGATCGTCGAAGTCGTTCGTGATCGGCGTCGTTCCGTCCTTCTGAAAAACGAACACCTGCTCGAGCGACCAGAGGTGCGCCAGCGGGAGCGTCTCGCCGTAGACGCTCAGGCGATCGTGCATCGCCCACCCGCGCCACGCGGGGAGAGTTCCCATCGTGTCGTTCCCGACGAACGCGGTCGCGCCGACAGAGACGCGCGTCGGCCCCTCGATGCGGTAATCGGCGTCGAGACCGACCGGCCGAACCTCTTCGCCGATCCACGAGTTGATCGCCGAGAACGAGATCGTGTACGGCGAGCTCCACATCGGGCCGACGTTTTCCTGCGACGTCGGGAGAAAGAACATCCCGCCTCGCAGCCGGAGGCGATCCGCCTGCCGGAAGAAGAGAATCCCCTCGGCGAACGCCTCGCTCAGGCCGATCGCATCTCCCTCGTACTCCGACGGCTCGAGCCGCGCCACACCGTTCACGACGACGCCGAACCGCTGGAGTGGCCGCCAGTCGACCCCGAACTGCATCGATCCCGCCGCCGCGAGCTCCGTCTCCTCGGCCCCGATGCGCAGGTGATACTTCCCCGTGCCGGGCTTTTCACCGAGCTCGCCGCCGAAGTACATCTTTCCCCATCCGCCCTGGAGCCACGACGGGTCGCCGTCGGCAGCGGCACCGCGGAGCGAGAGGATCGCGTCGAGGTGGATCTCGTCACCCGAGGCGGGAAGACAGACGGCGACCAGCGCGACGACGAAAAGAGTACTGCGGACCCGCATCACGCGAAGTGTACGTCATGTCATCCCGAGCGTTCAGCAGCGATGACGAACTCGAGCTCCTCGTCGGAATTCGGCGTGATGCGATCGAAGCGGAGGACCATGATCGTGCGGTCGTCGTCGGCGAGACGGCCGCGGGCGTGCTCGGCGACGGCATCGAGGATGGTCGTCTGGATCTCCGAGGGTGTCGCATCGATGAGGTGGACGAGGAGGCGCTCGAGGTGCTCGAACCCGAATGGGTCACCGGCGGGATTCTGCGCCTCGACGATGCCATCGGAGAGATAGACGAGCGTGTCGCGCTCCTCGAGAGGGATCTCGATCGTCTGCGGCCGGATCGCCTCGCGCAGGCCGAGCGGAAGAGAGGGCGCCTCGATCGCGCGGGGCGCCTGTCCTTCGCGGAGAAGATACGGGTAGAGGTGGCCCGCGTTCGTGTGGCGGATCGTCCGGTTCGTCAGATCGAAGATCGTGAAGCCGAGCGTCATGAACGTACGGCGCTCTGTCGAGCGGATCACGAGGTCGTTGAGGCGGTGGAACAGCGAGTCCTCGTCCGCGCCCTGCTCGACGAGGGTAGTGATCGCCGCCTTGACCATCGCCATGACCAGGCCCGTGGAGAGCCCGTGGCCCGAGACGTCGCCGATCGTCACGGCGAGGCGCGCCTTGTCGAGATTGAACAGATCGTAGTAATCGCCCCCGATCGACGCCGTCGGTTCGAAATGCGCCGAGAACGAGATCCCTCCGTAGCGCGGTCCCTGCTTCGGCAGGAGGTTCCGCTGGATCGAGGCGGCGATCGAGATCTCGCTCTGCAGGCGCTCCTGCTCGGCGACGCGCGAGAGGAGCGACGCGATCGATTGCGTCATGTTGTCGAACGAGGTGGCGACCTCGCCGAGCTGGTTGTGCCGCTTCATGTTGATGCGATAGCTGAAGTCGCCCCGCTCGACGGCCTTGGTCCCCTTGTCGATCCGGTTCACCGCCCGCGAGATCGAGAGAATCAGCCCGCCGGCGAGAAGCGCCGCGAGAAAGTAGACGATCGCCATCAGGCCGGCGATGCCGCCGAGCAGGCCGAGAACGAAGTTCACGTACCGCGGGCTCCCGAAGTAGAACTCGAGCAGGTTGCTCCACGGGTTCGAGAAAAAGACGAAGTAGCCTTCGTCCTCGCGCGGCTCGCCGGTCTCCCACTCGACGATCGACGGAACGAGATCGCCCCAGATGACGCCGCCGCGGCTCCAGGCCCGCTGAAAGAAGCGGCCGACGGCGTCCTCGTCGATCTCGAAGCTCACCTCCTCTTCGCCGAGAGTCACCTGTCCCCGCTGCTGGTCGTCGTCTTCGTCCTCGCCGGCGGTGCGGGCGCGCGAGGCCGAGGTCATCATTCCGGTCCGCCGCTCGAGCTCGGCCGACCACGGCTCGTCCATCGGCTGCACGAAGACGATCGCGCGGGAGCTTTCACCGCGCTCGTACCGCCTCGCCGACACGAACACCGCCTGCCCGTCGCGCGACGCGAGCCCGACGAACGAGCTGGTTCGCAGCCATTCCGGCACCTTTCCGATCGATTCGTCGCGCGAGTCGTAGATCTCGAGCGTCGGGAGCACCGACGCGGGCGCGGCTCCCGTCAGCGCGTACTCGAGGTTCCACTGATCGAGACGCTCGAGCATGTTCTGCCGCTCGTTCCGGAACGTGGTCTGACTCAGGACGGCCGCCATCAGATATCCCGCCACGAGGACGAGGATCGCGAAGAAGACGAACGGGAGGACGCCGATCAGGAAGTAGCTGAGCGCGAGGCGCCGGCCGACGCGCCAGAAGAGCTTGCGGAGGACGAGACGGACCGCGAGCGCGACGACGTAGACCGTCAGCGCGATGAATGTGAACCATGCGAGGAAGGAAACGAGACCGAGCGGCGGGAACTGGAGATGAAAGGTCTCGAGGATGGCCCGGAGCTGCGCGACGGCGATGATCGTGGCGAGCGAGACCAGCCACACCACCACGATTCGTTTGCGCGCAGGAGTCATGGAACTTCTTTCACTGGTTTAAGATAACAGACGACTCCGAGCCGTCGGGGTTACGCGGTCGATGACTATATACGGAGAATTCGACAGTCAGTTCCGGAAGAAGCCGGCGGTGTGGCGGCTGTTCGTGATCGGCCTGGCAGCGGCGCTGATCGCGTCGGTCGTGGTGTCGCTGCTGGTCGGGCTGGCGGTCGGCATGGGAGGGAAGGCGACCCAGGTCCGCGAGACGGCGCTCGTGCTGTTCGTGCCGCCGGTCGTCGTCGGCTCGCCCCTTCTCGACGCCGCGATGGGAACGTGGCGCATCTTCCCGATCGTCACGGCGGCGATGGCGGTCATTCTCGCGATCGTGATCATCTGGTTCTGGCCGGCCGATCCGACGCTCGCCTGGCAGATCGTCCTCAACGAGCTCGCCTCGGCCCTCGTCACGTTCGCCGGACTCACGATCGCCGCGGAGTCGATCCTCGCGCGACGCTCGTACCTGCGCAGCGTCGCGGAAGTCGCGGGCGAGATCGCGATCGTCGTCGTCGCGCTCGTCGTCGCGGTGCTCGCCGAGAGAAAGCTCGTCGCGATCCTGTCGAACCTCGTCTCGATGGAGAGCCCCGCGCGACGCGTCGGAATGTGGCTCGCGCGGATCGCGATCCCGTTCTCCCTTCTCGGTGCGCTCGCCTGGTTCGAGGGCTCCCTCGCCACGGCGCTCGCGGTCGGCGCCTTTCTGGTCGTCACGCTTTTCGAGAACCTCGCCCACCGCCCCGTGCCGGCGTTCGTCCAGCTCCGCGACGTCCAGATGACCGAGGCGGCCGCGACGCTGCCACTGATCGCGGCGGCGCTCGTCGCCGGATCGGTGTGGCTCTTCGGCGGCGTTCCGTTCCGCCCCGACCGCGCTCTGATCTGGGATCGCGAAAGCGGCGTGACGTTCGCCGCGCCCTCGGAGGCGTGGAAAGAGACGGGCTTCCGCCGCCTCGTCCCGCGCGAGAGCGAGATCGACATCCGCTGGTCGAAGGACGAGTCTTGAGCGTCTTGGGCGTCTAGAGCGTCGTGGGCGTCCGGCGCCGGAGGCGCCGCGGAGGGTAGCCGGTGGTGAG
>JBOGJQ010000245.1:0-4415 GCA_050745405.1 Thermoanaerobaculia bacterium
GTGGACTGGCGAGAAGAGATGGCGCTGGCGGCGTTGGACGGACGGTATACGGTGACGAAGGTTGCGAGCCTGTTTGGGGTGAGCTGCCCGACCGTGCGCCTGTGGCGCGAGCGGTATCGAATGTATGGACGCGAGGGGCTCGAAGACGCGTCGCATGCGCCGCATAGCTGCCCGCATCGAACAGATCCGGCGGTCGAAGCGCTGATCGTTGCTGAGAGCGAGCGTTGGGGTTGGGGATCGAAGAAGATCCTCGACCGGCTCCGGGAGAGCCATCCTGACGTGAGTCTTCCCGCCCGATCGACCACAGACGCGATCCTGGCGCGCCACGGCCGCGTTGAGCATAGGCCGAAGCGACGGAAGCGGCAGAGCCCGACGCCGTTTCAGCGCAGGTATCCGGCAACGGAACCGGGCGAGGTGACCACGATCGATCATAAGGGGGAGTTCCGTCTGCGCAACGGCAAGTACTGTTTTCCGCTCACGATGGTCGATACGGTCAGCCGGTTCGTGCTCGCGTGCGAGGCCCTCGACTCGACCTCGTTCGCGCGGGCCTGGCCCGTCATTCAGCGCGTTTTTCGCGAGCACGGGCTGCCGCGAGCCATGCAGAGCGACAACGGGGTCCCCTTTGGCGCAAGCAACGGAAAGTTCTCCCGGTTGAGCGTCGAGCTCATGGCGATCGGCGTCCAGCCGGTGTTTGGCCGGCCCGGCGTCCCGCAGGACAACGCACGACACGAACGCATGCACCGCGAGCTCAAACGCCGCACGACGCGTCCGCCCGCCGCGAACTTTCGCGAACAGCAGCGCGCGTTCGATGCGTTTATCGCGGAGTACAACGTCGAACGCCCTCACGAAGGTCTCGGAGGCCAGCGACCCGCTCGTCTGTACAAGAGCTCACCGCGTCCCTATCCGCGGCGCCGTCCGAAGCCGGAGTACGCACCGCATTGCGAGAAACGGCGCGTTGACGAGCACGGCAGCATCAAACTCAATCAGCACCGGATCTTCATCGGACATGCGTTCGCTGGACAGACCGTCGCGCTCGAGCCGTGCGACGATCAACTCTGGACGGTCTACTTCTACCGATTCGAAATCGGCAAGCTCGATGAGGAGAAACAGTCGTTTCTATGAGAGCTGATGGAAAAGCGGAAAACGCCGACCAGCCCCCTCCCGCGTTTCCCGCTTTCCCACAGCTCCCCCTACCAAATGACAAATAAAGGTGGAAAGGATCATCCCGGACATAACCGGAAAGGAACACCCCGGTCGTTCAAAGTCGTCAGGAAGACGGCTCCGCCTGACGACTGACGACGGACGACTGACGACTCATTCGAGTCCCGCCTCGACGCCCGCCACGACCTCCTCGATCTGAGCGCGGGTGAGCTCCGGGAACACCGGGATGGCGAGCGTCTGCTCCGCCGCCGCCTGCGACTGCGGGAACTCTTTTTTCGCGCTCGGCAGCTCGGCGAAGCACTTCTGCGCCGGCAGCGGCAGCGGGTAGTACACCTCGCACCCGATCCCCCGCTCCTTCAGCGTCGCCATCACCCGGTCCCGCACGTCCTTCCTCTCGGGGAAACGGATCACGTACTGATTGATGACGTGCCGCCGGTTCGGAAGGGTCTTCGGCAGGACGACGCGGCCCGCCGCCTTCGACTGGCCGAACAGCTCACTGTACGTCTCCGCGTTCCGCTGCCGGCCGCGCGTCCAGTCGTCGAGCCGCGCGAGCTTGACGTGGAGGATAGCCGCCTGGAGCGCGTCGATCCGGAAGTTCCCGCCGACGTAGTGATGGAAGTACTTCGGCCGCATGCCGTGAACGCGGTAATCGACGAGCTTCTCGTGCAGCGCGTCGTCGTTCGTCGTGACCGCCCCTGCGTCGCCGAACGCGCCGAGGTTCTTCGAGGGGAAGAAGGAGAAGCATCCCATCTCTCCGAGGGAGCCCGCGCGGCGGCCGTCGATCTCGGCGCCGACGGCCTGCGCCGCGTCCTCGACGACGGGAATCCTGCGCGGCCGCGTGATGCGCTGAATCGCGTCCATGTCGGCGCACTGTCCATAGAGGTGCACCGGCATGATGGCCTTCGTCCGGCCGGTGATCTCCCGCTCGATGAGGGCGGGATCGAGGTTGTACGTCTCCGGCTCGATGTCGACGAACACCGGGATCGCGCCGAGGCGCGCGACGACGCCGGCCGTGGCGAAGAAGGAGTAGGCCGGAACGATCACCTCGTCGCCGTCTTTTACCCCGAGCACCATCAGCGCGATGAGAAGCGCGTCGGTTCCGGACGAGACGCCCACGGCGTACTTCGAGGCGCAGTACTGCGCGAAGTCCCGCTCGAAGTCCTCGACGCGCTTGCCGAGGATGAAGGCCTGCGACTCGAAGACCTCCTCGGTCACACGGAGCACTTCGTCGCGAATGGAGGAGTACTGCTGGCGGAGATCGAGAAGGGGAACGCCCATGGCGGGCGCGGAGTGTAGCAGATTGTCCGGCGTCTGGAATGCACGTCCGGAATCTGGAGAACGAGGCGCGTGATCCAGCGCACGCGATCTCCCAAGTCGCTCGCGCAACACCACTTGCGCGCCGCGTTCTCCCCACCCTCCAGGGCATTCCCGTTGCTCCGTTCACAGGCATGCGCCGACGAATGCTTTACCTGCTGCAGACGATGCCGCTGCCGCCGAGAGACGCCGTCGAGCAGCTCCGCGAGGTCATTCACTCCCTCGACGAGCTCGCGACGCGCGAGGCGGCGGCCGCCGCGATGCCTCTCTTCCCGTTCCCGTTCCCCATCCCGGTGCCGGTCCCGGTGCCGGTCCGGCCGCCGAAAAAACAGCGGGGGACGCGGTGAATGTGAATGGACGATTTCCCGCAGGTGCGCTATCGTTATTTCGCCCAATCAACCGAACCGACGAGCGATGAGAGTGGTGGGAGGTAGCAGATGAAGAGACTCGCGTATCTGATCGCGGTCGCGATGCTCGCGTCGCCCGTCCAGGCGGCGATCACGACGACGGACCTGTCGCAGACCACGCCCGAGGCCCTCGGGGCGCTCCTCACCGGGCCGGGCATCGAGATTTTCAACATCAAGTTCACCGGTGCGGAGTCGGCCGCCGGCAGCTTCACGGGCGGCACCGCGGCCGGACTCGGGATCAACAGCGGCGTGATCCTCAGCTCCGGCGAGATCGCGGACGTGGTCGGCCCGAACGACAGCACCGGCGCGAGTACCGGTCTCGGCAAGCCCGGCGACGCCGACCTCGAGGCGCTCATTCCCGGCTTCGACACGAACGACGCGACGATCCTCGAGTTCGACTTCATCGCCGAGTCGGAGAATTTCGCGATCCAGTACGTCTTCGGCTCGGAAGAGTACAAGGAGTTCGTCGGCAGCCCGTTCAACGACGTCTTCGGCTTTTTCCTCGACGGAGCGAACATCGCCTTCGTCGCCGGCTCGACCTCGCAGCTCGTGTCGGTGAACTCGATCAATCACGCGAGCAACGCCCAGTTCTACGTCGACAACCCGACCGAGGCGCCGGTGTTCAATACGGAGCTCGACGGATTCACGGTGACCCTCATCGCCTCGGCGATCGTCACGCCGGGCGTTCAGCATCACATCAAACTGGCGATCGCGGACGCGAGCGACTCGGCGCTCGACTCGGTCGTCGTTCTCGCCGCGGGCGGCATCACGGGCGCCCCGCTGCTGACACTGCAGGCGACGCCGTTCCAGAACTTCGTCGACGTCGGCGGCACGACCTCGTTCAACGTTCAGGGCTTCGGCTTCGCGCCGGACGTCCGCTTCACCCTGTCGGCCGAGAACGTGCCGGCGGGCGTGACGGTCACGTTCTCGCCGGCGCAGATCGACAAGGAGAACACCCGTTCCTCGACCGCCACGGTGACCGTCGCGCCGACGGTCTTCCCGAAACCGCACGTGATCGAGATCGTCGGAACGCCCGACGATCCGGAGGTGCGCACCGCGCGCGGCGTGGTGCTGCTCGACGTCGGCTGCACTCCGCCGATGATTCTCGCAATCAATCAGCCCGCATCGCAGACGGTCCTCCCCGGCGAGACGGCCACGATCAAGGTGACGGCGACCGGAAGCTCCCCGTTCACGTTCCAGTGGTTCGAGGGGCCGCGCGGCAGCACGTGGTTCCCCATCGCGAACGCGACGACGGACACGTTCACCTCCCCCGCGATCTTCGGCGTGCGGCAGTTCTGGGTGCGCGTCGAGAACGGGTGCGGGTCGGTCGACAGCGCGACCGCGCGTCTGGCGAACACGAGCTCGCGGACGCGGCCGCCCGTCGGCGGAACCAGCGTGGGGAGCGGAAGCGTGGTGTTCGTCCCGCCGGATCGGCAGTAAGTGATTGATTCTCGTTGATTGTTGGGCCGCCCATTTTTCGGGCGGCCTTTTTTTGAACGCAGAACGCAGAACGCAGAACGTAGAAGCTAGAAA
>JBOGJQ010000246.1:0-3486 GCA_050745405.1 Thermoanaerobaculia bacterium
CCGCGGCGACTTCTTCGTCACGTTCCTCGACATCGCCGCGCGCGACTCGGAGGACGATTCCCCCGAGGTGCTGCTGCGGTCGATCAAGGAGCGAGACGCGGCGCTGCCGGTGGTCGTGATCGACGGCGAGGCCGACCTCCGGCGGCGGCACGATCTCCTTTCCGCCGGCGCCGACTTCTACCTCACGAAGCCCTCGCCCGCGCACCTCCAGCCCGGCCTCGCCGAGGAAACGCTCGGCCTGTTCGCGGAAGAGCTGATGATGTTCGCCGAGAGGAGCTTTCAGGCGCGGAAGGGGAAGCGCGGCTCGGCGGCGCCGCCGGAGGTCGAGCGCGAGCTGCTCGAAACCTCGGGCGCGCAGCGCACCGACCGGAGCTTCGCGCTCCTCCGGCGCCTCATCAGCGAGCTCACGACGCCCGACGATCTGAGCCAGGTCGCCGACACGATTCTCCGCATCGCCGCCGAGTATCTCGAGCGCGCGGCGCTCTTCGCCGTCCACGAGGACGAGATCGAAGGGCTGTCGGGATATGGCGCCACCGGCGAAGGGGACGATCTCGGGCAGCGCGTGGGTCATATTACAATCGCGCGGACGGCACCGACGTTTCTCGACGAGGCGATTCGTTCCAGGCGGACGCACCGCGGGAAAGTGCGGCACTCGCCGGCGAACGAGGCGTTCGTGAAACGGCTCGGCAGCGTGCAGCCGTCGGAGCTCGTGCTGTTGCCGGTCGCGAACAGGGGGAAGGTCGTGGGGATCGTCTACGGAGACAACGGAGTGACGCGGTCGGCGATCCCGGACGTGACGGGGCTCGAGATCTTCCTCTCCCAGGCGGGCCTGGCGTTCGAGAGCGCCCTGGTCGCCACATCCCGGGGAAAGGACGCGGCGAACGACCGATGAAGATCCTGCTCGTGGAGGACTCTCCGTCGATGCGCTCGATGCTCGCCTCGATCATCGAGGCGGAGTCGGACTCGCTGGACCTCGAGATCGTCGAGGCCTCGAGCGGATTCGAGGCGTTGAAGGTGCTGCCGCACCACAGCTTCGACGCGATCGTCACGGACATCAACATGCCGGACATCAACGGCCTCGAGCTCGTGAGCTTCCTGAAGAATCACGCGACCTATCAGGAGATCCCGGTGATGGTCGTCTCGACCGAGGGATCGGCCGAGGACCGGAAGCGGGCGCAGGACCTCGGCGCGGAGGAGTATCTCGTGAAGCCGTTCGACCCGGCCGAGCTGGCGGCGAAGGTGAGGAAGCTGCTGACCGGTCCTCGCGACGTGACGCGATGAAAGAGGAAGAACGAGCTCGCGAGGAATTCGTCTCCGAGGCCGAGGAGCTGCTCGAGGCGCTGGCCGGCGGCATCGTCGAGATCGAGGCGCAGGGCGAGGACGTCCGTCCGGAGCTCGTCAACAAGATCTTCCGTGAGGTCCACTCGCTCAAGGGTCTCGCGGGGATGCTCGGGCTCGACGCGATCTCCGAGCTGTCGCACAAGCTCGAGGACATGCTCGACAAGCTGCGGATGGGGAAGATCCCGATCGAGCGCGGCATCGTCGACATCCTCTACGACGCGGTGGACGCGCTGAACCGCCTCGTGCTCGCGATCCAGGACCCGCAGATCGAGGGCCTCGTCGACGTGCAGGCGCTGACCACGCGGATCCATCAGGTCTCGTCGAAGCAGGCGTCGCGCGCGGGCGACCGCCTCCTCGACGAGATCGAGCTCGACGAGCAGACGCGGCGCTCGCTCACCGAGTACGAGGAGCACCGCCTCCGCGAGAACATCAAGAAGGGACGGAACATCTACTCGGTCGAGCTGAGCTTCGACTTCGCGACGTTCGACGAGAAGCTGCGGGCGGCGACGAGCGCGCTCGCGGACGCGGGCGAGGTCCTGTCCACGCTGCCGGCGATCGACTCGAGCGGCGCGGGGAACGGGATCGCGTTCCGCCTTCTGTACGGCACCGAGATCGACGAAGCCGCCATCGCGGGGAAGCTCGACGAAGAGGCGATCATCCGCTCGATCCGGAAGGGGGCGGAGCCGGCGGCGCCATCCGCACCCGCCCCCGAAGTGGAGGAGGAGCTGTCGCTCCGCTCGCTCTCGCACAGCGTTCGCGTCGACATCGCGAAGCTCGACGCCGTCATGAACATCGTCGGGGAGCTCATCGTCGAGAAATCCCAGCTCGATGCCCTCGGGCGCACTCTCCAGAGCCAGAGGATCGGGACGCAGGAGCTCGGGAAGATCACGCGGAGCCTCGACCGGAAGCTCAGCGATCTGCAGCGCGCCGTCATCGACATCCGGATGGTGCCGGTCGGCCAGATCTACACGAAGCTCGCGCGGACGGTGCGCAAGGTCGCGCGGGAGCTGGGCCGCGAGATCGAGCTCGTGCTGCGCGGCGAGGAGACGGAGCTCGACAAGATGATGGTCGAGGAGCTGACGGATCCGCTGATGCACATCATCCGGAACGCGATCGATCACGGGATCGAGCCGGCGAACGAGCGCGCGAAGGCGGGAAAGCCGCCGGTCGGCCGCGTCATGCTCGAGGCGTATCAGAAGGGGAACGCGGTCGTCATCGACGTGCGCGACGACGGCCGTGGGATCGATCCCGCCAGGGTGCGCAAAATCGCGGTGGCGCGCGGGGTGATCGAGGAGAAGGAGCCGGTCGACCTGCAGTGCGCGGTCGAGATCCTCTTCTCTCCCGGTTTCTCGACGGCGGCGACGGTGTCGGAGATCTCGGGTCGCGGCGTCGGCCTCGACGTCGTGAAGAAGAACATTCAGGATCTGAAGGGGACGATCGACGTGATGTCGGTGCCGGGGGAGGGGACCACGTTCCGGATCTCGCTGCCGATCACGCTGGCGATCATCCAGGCGCTCGTGGTGCGCGCGGCGGGGGACGCGTACGCGATTCCGCTCACGGCGGTCGACGAGTCGCTGCGGATCCGCTCCGAGGAGATCCGGACGGTCGAGGGGCGGGAGGTCTTCGAGCTGCGGGATGCGGCCGTGCCGCTGCTCCGTCTCGCCGACGCGTTCGGCCGCGAGGTGGACGAGCGGGAGAAGTACTTCGTCGTGGTGACGCGGGCGGGGGAGCGGCAGATCGGGCTTCTGGTCGACGCGCTCGTGCGGCAGCAGGAGATCGTGATCAAGTCCGTCGGCGAGCGGCTGAAGTCGACGCCGGGGATCGCCGGGGCGACCGAGCTCGGGGAGAACGAGATCGTCCTCGTGCTCGACGTGGGGTCGCTGATCGAGCACTTCGGCTCACGCGCGCGCGGCCGGCGGCGGGTGACGGCGTAACCTGGTCGTCAGTTGTCAGTTGTCAGTTGTCAGTCGCTGGTCGCTGGTCACTGAGCGCGAGTCCACCGTGTGCCCGGAGGGCGCCGGACAATAGCCGGGGGCAAGCGCGCGCAGCGCGCGCCGCCCCCGGATGTGCGCGTGTTCATGGCGTTCGCGCCGTGAAACGGCGCGGAAGGTCCCGCGCCGCTGGCGCGGCGCGACACACATATTC
>JBOGJQ010000247.1:0-3746 GCA_050745405.1 Thermoanaerobaculia bacterium
CGCTTACTCTCCCGGAGTGGGAGCCGCGGCCGCCACGGGCGCGCCGAAGTAGTCGTCGCTGAACGTGGTGTCGCTTCCCTGAATCGCCTCGACGAGAACCTCGAGCTGCTGCTGGCGAAGCTGGCCGTCGAGCTGGTCCTTCACTTCCTCGAAGGGAACGGTTCCCTTCTCCTGGACCTGAATGACGTGATAGCCGAACTGCGTCCGCACGACGGGGGCGAGATCGCCCGGCTTCGCGCTGAAGACCGCCGCGTCGAACTCGGGGACCATCTGGCCGCGCGTGAACTCGCCGAGGTCGCCGCCGTTCGCACCCGACTGGGTGTCGTGGGACTCGGCTTTCGCGAGCTCCGCGAAGTCCGCACCGGCTTCGATCTTCGACCGGATCTCCTCGGCCTTCGCGAGCGCCGCCTCTTCGCTGAGAGCGCCTTCCGGCGGCGCCGCGGGGCTGCCCTCGAACGCGATCAGGATGTGACGCGCCTTCGCACGCTCGAACTCGGCCTTCGACTCCTCGTACGCCTTCCGGAGGTCGGCGTCGGAGATCGAGATCGATGCGCGCATCTTCTCGATCTGCGCATTCGCGAGCGTATTCGCGCGGAGGAGTTCCAGCTGGCTCTTGACCTTCGGGTCGTTCGCCAGGCCGTTCTCCTCCGCCTCGGCCGCCAGAAGGCGCAGCCGGAGGTAATCCTCGGCGAAGCGCCGCTTGCCGGGGCCGGCGGCGAAGCTCTGATACTCGGCCGGGAGAGCGTTGAGAGCCTGCTCGAACTCCGACTGCCGGACTTCGACCGAGCCGGACTTCATGATCACGGGATCTCCCGCCGGGGCGGCGGGGGTAGTGGACTGCTGCGCGACCAGGATCGTGCCCGTCAGCGCGAACGCGACCGCGAGAATCGTCTTTTTCACGGGTGCTGCTCCTTTTGTCGGGGTGACTGCTGCCCGGCAGAACCGGGGCCCCGAAGGGGCGATTCCCTCACAGGCCGGCGAGCGCCTCCCCCATCCGCCGGACGCCTTCGCGGATGCGCTCGACCGAGGTGGCGTAGCTGATCCGGACGTGGTCGTCGGCGCCGAAGGCGGCGCCGGGGACGACGGCGACCCGCGCCTTCTCGAGGAGGAAATTCGCGAACGACATCGAGTCGCCGATGCCTCCCTTGCCGTAGAAGGCGCGGACGGATGGAAAGACGTAAAACGCCCCGTCCGGCGGCTCGCACGAGAGTCCCGGGATCTCGTTGAGCGCCTGGACGAGCCACTCGCGGCGCTCGGCGTAGGCCGCGAGCATCTTCCGCACCTCCTCCTCTCCGCCGTGCAGCGCCTCGATCGCGGCGTACTGCGCGATCGAGCTCGGGTTCGAGGTCGAGTGGCTCTGGATCTTGGCCGAGGCCGAGACGAGGTCCGGATGGGCGATGCCGTAGCCGAGCCGCCAGCCGGTCATGGCGTACGTCTTCGAGAGGGAGTTCACGACGATGACGTTTTCGGGATGACGCTCGAACCAGGGGATCGCCGACGCGTGCGCGTTCCCGCCGTAGACGAAGAACTCGTACGTCTCGTCGAACACGAGAACGATGCCGCGCGAGACGCAGAGCTCGACGATGTGGTCGAGGTCCTCCTGCCGTACGATCGCGCCGGTCGGATTCGACGGGGAGTTCAGGATCACCGCCCGCGTGCGGTCGGTGAGGAACGGCTCGATGTCCACGCGGCGCGGCCGGAAGCCGTTCGCCGGATCGAGCGGCGCGAACACCGGCGTGCCGCCCGCGAAGAGGATCTGGTCGGGAAAGCTGACCCAGTACGGGCTCGGGATCACGACCTCGTCGCCCTCGTCGACGAGGCAGAGCGCGAAATTGAACAGCGCCTGCTTGCCGCCGCTCGCCGCGATGACGTGCTTCCGCTCGATGCGGGTGCCGTAGCGCCGGTTGTAGCTCCCGGCGATCGCGTCGCGCAGCTCGTCGCACCCGAGCGTGTTCGTGTACTTCGTCCGCCCCTCGTCGATCGCGCGCTTCCCCGCCTCGGCGACCGCGCGCGGCGTCAGAAAGTCGGGCTCGCCCGGGCCGAAGTCGACGACGTCGATCCCCTGCTTGGTCAGCGCGGCGGCGCGGTTCAGCACAGTGAGCGTCGGGGACGGCTGGATCCGGGAAACACGGGAGGCGAATCGAATTGCGGGCTGTAGGGATGGCTCGTTCATCTTCTGGGCCTTCTGCTCCTGGCTGAGAACGTGTCATTGTAATGGAGTGGAACGCCCCCTGCGCGAGAGGCGCACCGAGACGATCTCGAGTCGCGAGAACCGCTGGTTCCGCCGCTTTCTGCGCGCGGCGCAGCGGCACGAGGAGGAGATCGTCCTCGAGGGGCCGAAGCCAATCCGCGACGCGCTCGGGCGCGGCTGGACACCCATCGCGTTCGCGCTCTCGGGCGAGGCCGAAGCGCCCAAGGCGGACGCCCCCGCGTTTCGGTTCGCCCCGTCGCTCGCGCGCCAGCTGACGGACACGGTGCACTCGCAGGGACTTCTCGCTCTCTTTCATCGTCCCGAAGCGGACCCGGGCGCGCTCTTCCGCGACGGGGCTCCCCTCATCGTCGTTCTCGACGGCGTGCAGGATCCGGGGAACGTCGGGACGGTCGTCCGGCTCGCCGCCGCGTTCGGCGCCACGGGCGTGGCGCTGACCGAGGGGACGGCGGACGCGTACGCGCCGAAAGCGCTCCGCGCGTCGGCGGGGACGGCGCTCGCGCTGCCGGTGGTCGCGATCGGCCGCGACGTTCTCGTCGCGGAGCTCGCGAAGAGGAAGATCGCGCTGTGGGCGACCGCCGCGTCGGGCGAGCCGCGGGTCGCGATCGAGCGGCCCGCGGCGATCGCGTTCGGCAGCGAAGGTCAGGGCATCTCGGCGACGATCCTCGAGCGGGCGCGGACGATCGCGATCCCGATCGAGCCCGGCATCGAGTCGATCAACGTCGCCTCGGCCGCGGCGATCGTGTTGAATGAGGTTTACTCGTCATCCCGTTATCATTCCCGATCATGATGGTCCGCCTTCTCGCCCTCCTTCTCGCCACGCCCCTTCTCGCCGCGCAGCCCCTCACGATCGAGGACTACGCGACGATGCCCTCGGTCTCGGACCCGCGGCTCTCGCCGGACGGGAGCCAGATCGCGTTCGTCGTGACCCGCGCGGACATGGACGAGAGCCGCTATCAGAGCGACGTCTGGCTCGCCGCGGCCGACGGCTCGGGCGCGTTTTCGCTCGCCCACGGCGAGAGCAACGACACGCAGCCGCGGTGGTCGCCGGACGGGAGCCGCATCGCCTTCCGGTCGAGCCGCGGCGGCAGCACGCAGATCTGGATCATCGCGCCGGACGGCGGCGAGGCGGTCCCGCTCACCGATCACGAGACGACCGTCGGCGACTTCGCCTGGTCGCCCGACGGAACGAAGATCGCCTTCGTCGCATCCGACCCGGAGCCCGACGCACTCGCGCGGCTCCGGCGCGAGCGCGACGACGCGCGCGTCGTCCTCCGCGGAGAGGACGACGAGCACCTCTGGGTCATCGACGTCGAAGAGCGCACCGAGCGCCGCGTCACGAGCGGCGATCTCACCGTCGCCGAGTTCTCCTGGTCGCCCGACGGCGAGCGCTTCGTCCTCGCTCTCGCCCCAGGACCCGAGCCGGGCGAGAGCTACAACACGGACATCTATACAGTCCCGCTCGCAGGCGGCGAGCCGGAGCTCCTCCTCGGACGAACGGGAACGGACGACGAGCCGCAGTACTCCCCCGACGGGA
>JBOGJQ010000248.1:0-2207 GCA_050745405.1 Thermoanaerobaculia bacterium
CTTCGTCGCTTCGCTCCTCAGGATGACGACATCCTGGATACTCCTGACGCCCAAGACGCCCAAGACGCCCAAGACGCCCAAGACGCCCAAGACGCCCCGGACGTTACTCGCGGTTCATTCGCTCCGCCTCGGGTGTGAGCGACAGATCGCGCTCGCGGTCCTGGCGCGGCTCGACGCGGAGCTGGTTGTGAATGTCGCGTACGCCCCGGATGCTCTCGGCGAGATCCTCGGCGTGCCGCTTCATCCGGCGTCCGTCGACCGTTCCCGTGAGCGTGACCTCGCCGTTCTCGACGCGGACCTCGATGTTGCTCGCGTCGAGGCGGTCGTCTTCCATCAAGCGCTCGGAGACTTCCTCGCGGATCCGCTCGTCGGAACGCTGGTACCCCTTCGGGCCGCGGCCGGTGTAGGGGCCCTCCCAGCGATCCCGCTCGCGCTCTTCGTAAATCCGGTAGTCGCCGCTGCCCCAGCGTCCGGACGCGTAGCGGTCCCACGGCGCGCGGCCGTAGTCCTCGTCGCGGTAGCTCTCGTCGAGGTCGCGGTACGGCATGGGGCTGCGGCTCGGGCTGTAGGTCTCGCCGCGGCCGGTCCGCGAACCGTAGTCGGGGTTCGGGAATCCACTCGTGTTGTACCCCGGGTCGCCGTATCCGCCCGCGGTCCAGCCGGGACCTCTCATGCCGCTGTACCCGGAGGCGGAGCCGACGCCTTCGGGCGCGCCGAAGTGGCCGAACCAGCGCCGGCGCCCGCGCTCGCTCCGCGGCGCGCGTTCCCAATCCGCCTCGCGCTGCCAGTCGCGCTCGGGCGGACCCCACTCGCGCGCGCTCCGGGAGCGCTCCCAGTCGTAGCTGCCGTACGAGCCGGCGCCGCCGCGCGCCCGCTCTTCCCGTTCCCATGCATCGCGGTCGCGGTCCTCGCTCCAGTCGAACCGCTCGCGGTCTTCATCCCGATGAGCCATCGTCTCCTCCTTTCGGATTGCGGCCGTTCAGGGGACTGAACACGAGCAAAGAGCGTTCCGCGCGGCTCCTTCGGAGTAGCATCGCGCCGTGAGTCGGCCCACGGTCGGTTTCCGGCGCGGAGCGATCGCGTTCCTGCGGCGGCTGGAGCGCGGAATCGACCGGGCGCGCGCGGGGCGCGGGGCGGACGCGCGCCCGCTGCGGATCGAGACCTACCGCAGCTACGGGACCGCGGCGTCCGTTCACCTCAAGGGGCGGGTGCTGCGCGGCCGGGGCGCCGCGCGCGCCGAGCCGGGGGAGGGGAGATGGCGGGCGCTCGCGGCGACGGCGCGGCGCGTGCTGAGCCCCGAGGCGGCGGGCGTTCCCGTGGCGGGGTGGCGGAACGGGCATCGCGCCGAGGGCGTGACGAACGAGGAAGGGTACTTTCACCTCGAGCTGCCGGGGAGGGCGGGGGAGGAAGGGTGGGTGGAGGGGGAGGTGCGGGCGGGGGAGGCGGAGGCGGTGGCGCGCGTTCTCGTCCCGCCCGCGGGCGCGGCGTTCGGCGTCATCAGCGATGTCGACGATACGGTGATCCGGACGGACGCGACGAGTCTTTGGCGGATGATCCGGACGGTGGCTCTGGCGAACGCGCACGTGCGCCTGCCGTTCGAGGGCGTCGCGGCGTTCTACCGCGCGCTTCACGGCGAGGTGAACCCGCTCTTCTACGTCTCGAGCAGCCCGTGGAACCTGTACGACCTTCTCGACCACGTCTTCGAGCTTCGCGGCATCCCGGAGGGGCCGCTCCTTCTGCAGGACTGGGGCATCGAGCCGGAGAAGCTCGTCCTCGCCTCGCACGACACGCACAAGCGGGAGCAGATCGACGCGATCGTCGGGACGTATCCGGCGCTGTCGTTCGTCCTCATCGGCGACAGCGGCCAGCGCGATCCCGAGATCTACGATGCCGTGGCGCGGCACTATCCCGGACGGATGCGCGTCGTCTACATCCGCCACGTGGCGACGGAGGCGCGGCGGCGCGAGGTGGAGAAGATCGCCGCGGCGCTTGCCCGCGAGGCGGGGGTAGAGATGCTTCTCGTGGCGGACACGGTCGAGGCGGCGCGCGACGCGGCGGCGCGGGGCCTCATTGCGCCCGACACGCTGCCGGAGATCGCGGGAGAGAAGGCAAGCGACGAAGCGGCGGAGGAGTCGCTTTAGCGTCTTGCGTCTTGGGCGTCTTGGGCGTCTTGGGCGTCTGGGGCGTCTGGGGCGTCTGGGGCGTCT
>JBOGJQ010000249.1:0-9914 GCA_050745405.1 Thermoanaerobaculia bacterium
CCTGAGTTGCTTCGCGCTCTCGACCGCATTCCCGAGCAGAACTCTGGCGCATCGAAGATCGCTTAGGAGAGAATGTGATGGCCGGAACCGCCTCTCAGAGTTTCAACTACGAGAGGGACATCCTCCGAAAGGCCGATGAGGTGACACGCTGATGCGATTGTGCGCTATTCTCATTGCGATTCTCTTGTTCCTGTCGGCGGCGTTTAGCCTAGCGGGATTCCGCGAAGACGGTCTGCGACCGAAGATAGCGGGAAGCGTTGACGCAGTTGTTGTGATCTGCGGATTCGCGTTTGCTATAAAGCCCTCCCGCGTTCTGGCTGTGGTTCTGTCCGTGCTTGTTCTTTTCTCCTTCGCCGTCTACGTCTGGTCAACGATCGATTGGTCGGGTGGTCGTGACGCTTCGGGTCTTGAATGGCTATACGTTGTCGGAACTCTGCACGTTGTCGCGCTGTTCCTTGTGACGGCTGCAATTTTCATTCAGGGCCTGACTCGAATGAGGCGCTCAAGAGAATGAACTGGCCACGAACGACGATGAATCCTCGAGACGATCGAGAATGGTTATAGCCGCTGCCGTCTCGAGGTGAAGCTCAAAGGCATGTTTCAGAAGAGCCGTCGCGGTGAATAGTCAGCGCATCATCGAATCCGCCGAGGCGGCTGGAGAGCGGCGGCTGGGGCCCGAGCGCCGCACGGCAGGAAGCGAGCAGCGCCGCGAGCTCGCCGTCGCTCGCCGCGCGCGCGGCGCAGCGCCGGATCAGCGTTGATACGTGACCGAGGCTCCGAAACCCGAGCGGCGCGGCAATCTCACGCAGCTTGAGGCATCCGTGATGCCACCCGGCGTGCGCCGCGATCATCCGCGCGCTCCCGCCGCGCCTCTGGCGCACGGCTCGCGGCGTCGTCCCATGCTGCCGCGCGACCGCACTCACGATCCGGCGCATGGACGCGCGGCCGGGGTTGCGCTGCGCCTTCGGATGCTCGGCGCTCCGCGCCGCCGCGGGAAACGTTCGCGAGCGTCATCTCGGCGACCAGGTGGTAGTGGTTGCCCATGAGGACGAACTCGTGAAGGATCCAGCGGAAGCGCGCGATCGTAGCAGCGAGGAGGGCGAGAAACTGCAGGCGATCGTCGTGGTCGAGGAGGATCATCCGCTGCTCGTTGCCGCGGGAGGTCAGGTGCCAGACGGCACCCGGATGATCGAATCGGAGCGGCCGCGCCATCGCGAATCGAGCGTACCTCGGCGATTGCGACCGACCGAGGGAGTTGCCAATCCGAGGAGGTCCCTGGCGCGAAAACTCCTCGGAACGGAAAGAAAGCGCAGGTGCCAGCTACTCGTCGTAGAGTGGAGCGAAAAGCGAAGGTGTGACCCTCAACTTCCCTCAACTTCCGAGGACTTGATCGAGGCAGCCGTCGGCGGGGAAATAGGATCTGTCGATCTGGCTGGATGTGGTTGCCCGTAGGAGCGTCATGATGAAGGCGACACGCTGTCCACAGTGTGGCTCTGATCAAGCACCGAGCAAACGAGCTTTGATTCTGGCATCAGGACGCACGAGAGTGCGATGTCCGCACTGCGGAGGCGAGCTCCGCGTCCAGGGACAGGTCGCAGTAAACGCCGCGGTTTCTGCTGGGCTAACCGTGCTGGTTCCCGTGTGCATCTTTTTGGCTTGGGCCAAGTCATCTTGGTGGTTGCTTCTCATCCCTTTGTTATGGTGGGTCACTGCGGACTTGTTTGCGTACCTCTTTCTTCCGATGTCTTCGTCTCGTGATTCCGCGAAGGAGGCAGTTCGTTAGGCAGCACGAAAGCGAGCGGCATCGACGTACTTGTCCCGGCGGGTTAGCGGGGTCGCGGGCGATGGCGCAAAGCACCGGCGAGATTCGCCGAAACCGATTCGCCGTCATCGCTCTCACTCGCAGCGGGTCCACTGCCTCACTGCCAGGGACGTCTGCGCGCGTCCCGCGCCGGACGCGCGCGGGTGGATCACGTCCACGGCGTCGAGACTCACCGTGACGCGCGCCGCGGGATCCGGCGCCGACAGCCGCGCGCGCAAGGTATGACGCGCCGGCGCGTCGATCTCGATCGGCTGCGAAAAATAGAGCGTGCCGAACGGGGTCGCCTCGCCCCGCGCGACGAGACCGCCCTCCGACTCGATCCACACCTCGGCGAAGTCGGCTCGCTCGATGCCCGCCGCATCCTCGAGCACGAACGAGATCGCATCGACGCGCGTTCGGTCGCCCCGAGGGACGAGTGAGAAGGAGAGAAGATCGACCGATCCTTCACGTTCCAGCCGCGCACACGCTCCGGCGTCGGGATCGCCGACGAGGAGCGCGACATCGCGGCTGAGGACGAGGCCGAACGGCAGCGCATCCGCCGAAGCGAGCCGCGTCACCAGCGGCGCATCGGCAATCACGTCCCAGCCGCGACCATCCCATCCGATCGCATGGAGCGAGGCCTCGCGGTCGGAGACGAGCACGAGCGGCGAGCCGCTCCACGACCCCTTGAGCCGCATCGACCGTGCCCGGCCCATCCCCGGAACGCGCAGGTCCTGCTCGACGGACCACCCGTCGCCGCCGGTCCAGCGCGCCCATGCGAGCGATCCGTCCAACGCGCCGCCCCACACCGCGAGCGCGCTCCGCGTCGTCCCCACCCACCCCACCGCCCCCGGGAGTGCCGCCGGCGTCTCCCCCGTCGCGCGCGACGATCTCCTCTCTCCACGGCTGGTCGTCTCCCACCGCCCGCCGTCCCACACCGACAGGGCGCGATGGCCGCGACCGCCGAACAGACCCGCGATTCGATCGCTCGATGGCTCGGCGGCGAGGTCGATGAACTCGACGCGCGTTCCGAACGCCGGCTCGATCGCAACGCGGCTCCATCCGTCTTCTCCACGCCGCGCCCATCGAAACCCGACGCCGTCCCGCTGCGCCCACGCGACGACCAGCGCACCCGAGAGCGCCTCGACCTCCGCGTCGAACGCGCGAGCGTCCGTCGCGAGGAGAGCCGCCGATTCCGGCTCCCACGCGGATCCGTTCCACCTCCACGCGAGCAGATGCCCTCGCTCGTCCGCGTACACGAGCTCGATCCGGTCCGTTCCCGGCCGGCCCACGAGCTCGACCCACCGGACCAGTCCTTCGTCCGCGCGGGCGACCTCCCGCGGTGCCGCTTCGCGCGGGAGCGCGCGCTCGTCCGACCAGATTCCCCGCCTGTACGTTCGGTAGCGCGGCGTCCCCGCGCCGCTCTCGTAGACCGCGAGCGCGTCACCGGAATGATCTTCGTACGCGATGCCGAAGATGCGGGAGCCGGCGAGCGATCCCGGCGCGCCCGAGATCCAGTCGGCGCTCCATCCGCGGCCGTCGTGGCGCAGCAGACGCAAGTCCGCTTCCCCGCTTCGCGCGACGGAGAGCACTCCCCAGAGCTGATCGGACGACTGCGGCGCGACCGCGCCTTCGACCCAGCGCGCTCCTCCCACGGCTGCCGCACCCAGCAGGAAAGGCGGCGGGTCGGGAAGGATCGGGATCAGCCCGGTGCTCGGGTCCCGCAGGAAGCCGTGATGCTCGCTCAGGCCGAACGCGAGTCCGGCGAGCCAGTGGGCGAACCGACCCGGCGGCGTCTCGGGCTCGTTCGGAAACGGCGTGCCGGAGAGCGCCGCGACCCACGCCTCGGTCCGTCCGCCTTTCCGTCTGCCGTTTCCGGTGATGATGTTGCCGTCGTCCGAGATCCCGGTCGCGACTTCGAGCGACCAGTCGTCCACCGGAAGTCCGAGCTGCGCCAGGACCGTTTTCAGGTCCCGCATGCCGTCGGCCGCCGTCCACATGAACGCTCTGCCGGCGGGAACGGTGTTGATCGGCGCGGGGGCGCCGTAGTCCGGATCCCCGCCCGACGCGGCGCCGACCACGACCGAGCCGTCGGCCGAGACGTCCCACGCGCAGCTCGGCGAGGCGAGAGGAGGAATCGGCGCGGAGAGCTGCACGATCGTCCCGTTCTCCCAGCGGAACGCCGCGAAGTCGGGTGCGATCGTTCCCCCTCCGACGACCACCTGGCCGCCCGCCGAGATCCCGCCGGATGCGCTCCACGGCGCGATCGTCGCCTGGAGATCGCCGAGACCTTCGGGAATCAGCCCGCCGCCCGCCCAGCGGACCGCCTCGACCGCGCCGAAGTTCGCATCGCAGCATCCCGACCGCCCCACCGCCACGAGCCCGTCGTCCGAGACCGCCTCCGCCACCGCCGATTTTCCGGGAACCGGCAGCGTCTGGAGCTCCACGAAGCCGCTCTCGGCCGTCCACCGGAAGCTGCCGCTGCCGGATCCGAACGCAAGGCCGACCACGACCGAGCTGTCGGCCGAGCAGGCCCGCGGGTGGAGCGCGAGAACACCGGGAGGCGGCGTGCCGAGAGACACCATTCCGGTTCCCGACGTCCAGCGGAACGCGATATCGCCCTCGGTCGCACTGGCCGAACCGACGACGACCGAGCCGTCGAAGGAGACGCCGCCCGCGCTGCTCGTCGTTCCTCCCGGAAGAAACCCGAGGTGTTGGAGCGAGCTCGGCGAGGTCGACGTCCAGCGGAAGGCGGCGTGATCACTGTTGCCGACGACGGTGGTGCCGTCGCCCGAAATTTCGAACGCCATGCTGTAGGGGCTCGCGGCGTTCGGATCGAGGAATCCGAGCCCGCGAAAGGCCTGCGCATGGAGCGAGACGCCCGCGACGAGGCGAATCGCGATGACGGCCAGACGGCGAGCGTGCATGGGGGGACCTCCTGCGTGAGAAGCGGTGCGCCGCTCCGGTGCGATTTCGAGGGAGGGACTCCGAACACTATGGGATCCCGATCGGAGATTGGCAACGCGAGGCGCCGTGTTTGGAGGGAGACTCCGGTCGCTCGATCCCCGCGATGAGGAGACGAACGGCGGGCATGGAGGCCTCCGGCCGATTCTGAGGGTGTGACCACGAAACTACAGCCGGCAGATGAGGAGGTCAACCCATAGACGACAAATCACGTCCAGAGGGCGCCGAGCTCGATCGTGACCGCATCGAATGGCGGTTCGCTGATCAGAGCCGCGCCGCGATACGTCGTGACGAGTCGCAACGTGGATCCCTCCCGACGAAGGATCTCGAGCGTCCGGCGCGCGGCATCGACGATCCAGACGTGTGCCACGCCCGCTGCCGCATACGCGGGAAGCTTCCGGTCGCGGTCGAGGATCTCGGTGGAGGGGGAGATCACCTCGCAGAGCCAGTCGGGCGGGAGCTCGAACCAGGCGGTCTCCGGCAGTTCAGCCAGGCGCTCGCGCCGCCAGCCGGCAATGTCGGGAACGAGAACGTCGTCACCGAGATGCAGCTCCGGCTCGAAGAGAATCCACCATCCGCCCGGCCCGCGGCGGCCGCGCTGAAACGCGTCGTGGAGGTCGGCCGTGAGCGACGCGGCAGCATTCGCGTGCCGCGGCGCCGGACGAGGCGAGAGGTAGAGATCTCCTTCGACCGTTTCGGCGATCTTGTCCGGAGGCGCCGCGGCGACATCGTCATACGTCGCGCCTCTGCGTCCGCGCGGGCTCACGCGCCGAGGATACCTCGGTTTGTCGTCGTCCGTCGCTGGTCGCCTACTGTGGTTATTCGTCGCTCGACGAGACGGGACGCGAGCCCGGGCGCGGGCGCGGGAGAGCGACCGGAAGGGAACGGGACTTGCGAGTTGTGGCGCGGACACCATGCTTCTGCCCTACGTCGCGCTGTGGTTCCCGATGGTGGTGCTCGCGGTCGCGAACGGGGTGCTGCGCGAGACGACGTACGGCAAACTCCTGCCGGGCGACCGCGCCCACCAGGTCTCGACCGCGACGGCGGTCATCCTCTTCGGCCTCTACATCTGGTTCGTCACGGAGCTGTGGGAGCTCGGCTCGGCGACGCATGCGATGTCGGTCGGCGCCCTCTGGTTTTTCCTGACGGTCGCGTTCGAATTTCTCTTCGGCCACTACGCGATGAAGCAGCCGTGGCGCGAGCTCGCGGCCGACTGGGACATCCTCCAGGGGCGGCTCTGGCCCCTGGTCCCGCTCTGGATCGCCGTCGCGCCGTACTTTTTCTACCGGATGCGGCAGTGAGGCGCTCTGATACGATCCGGCGCGCGTATGTCGGCCGGATCTCCCGACTGGAAGCGTCAGTTTGCGAGCGACAACACGGCGCCCGTCGCCCCCGAGGCGTGGGAGGCGCTCGAGCGGGCGAACCGCGAGCCGTCGTTCACGATGGGGTACGGCGACGATCCCGTGACGCGGCGCGCGGTCGCGCTCGTCCGCGAGGTCTTCGAGACCGACTGCGACGTCTACTTCGTCTTCAACGGCTCCGCGGCGAACTCTCTCGCCCTCGCCTCGATCTGCAATCCCTACCACGGCGTGATCTGCCATCCCGTCTCGCACGCGGAGACGGATGAAGCGAACGCGCCGGAGTTCTTCACCGGAGGCGCGAAGCTGATCCACGTCGGCGGCGCGCTCGGCAAGCTCGATCCGGCCGGCATTCCGCCGCTGCTCCGCCGCGGGCACGGGATCCACTCCGCGAAGCCGCGCGCCGTGACGATCACGCAGGCGACCGAGCTCGGCACCGTCTACACGCCCGCGGAGATCCGGAGGATCACGTCGATCCGCGCGCGGCCGGAGTTCGCCGACTTCCGCTTCCACATGGACGGCGCGCGCTTCGCGAACGCGGTCGCGTCGACCGGAGCCGCGCCGGCCGAGCTGACGTGGAAGGCCGGGATCGACGTCCTCTCGTTCGGCGGCACGAAGAACGGCGGCCCCGGAAGCGAGGCGATCGTCTTCTTCGATCGCGAGCTCGCGCGCGACTTCGAGTGGCGGCGGAAACAGGGAGGGCAGCTCGCCTCGAAGATGCGCTACCTCGCGGCGCCGTGGGTGGGCATGCTCGAGAACGGCGCGTGGCTGCGACATGCCGCGCGGGCGAACGCCTGCGCCCGCCGCCTCGCCGAGGCGCTCGCGGCGATCGACGGCGTGACGCTCCGCGTTCCGGTCGAGGCGAACGCCGTCTTCGTCGCGTTTCCCGACGGCGTCCCCGAGGAGCTCGAGCGGCACGGATGGCACTTCTACTATTTCAATGATGCGGACGCGTGGCGACTCATGTGCTCGTGGAACGCCGGCGACGAGGCGATCCACGCGTTCGTCGGCGACGTCCGGGAGGCGTGCGCGCGATGAGGCGTCTCGCCGTCGCCGTCGCCCTGGGGCTCCTCGCCGCGGCCGCGGGCGCGCAGGAGACCGCGCCGCGGCGGACGATCCTCGCGATCGGCGCGCACGCCGGCGACATGGAGCTCACGGCGGGCGCGCTTCTCCTCCATCAGGCGCGGCGCGGCGACCGCACCGTCCTGCTCCACCTCACCCTCGGCGAGCGCGGAAACCCGCGGCTCTCTCCCGCCGACTACGGCCGCCAGAAGAAAGAGGAGGCGGAAGCGGTCGCGGAGGCGCTCGGCGCCGAGGTCGCGTTCGGGCCGTGGGCGGACGGCGAGCTGCCCGACGACGAGGCATCGCGGCGCTGGGTCGCGGCCGAGATCCGGCGCGTGCGCCCGACGCTCGTCATCACGCACTGGCGCGAGAGCCTCCATCGCGACCACGCGACGACGCACCGCATCGTCAAGGACGCCGTCCTCCTGGCGGCGCTGCAGGGCACGGCCGTCGAGGGAGAGCCGTGGCGCGGCGTCCGCTCGGTCTGGTACGCGGAGAACTGGGAGGACCGCGAGGAGTTCGAGCCGTTCGTTTTCGTCGACGTGACGGATGCGATCGATGCGTGGCGCGAAGCCGTCGCGAAGTACGAGTTCGCGCGGGGGGAGATCTCGGGCTTTCCGTACGTCGAGTACTACGCGGCGCTGGCGGTCGTGCGCGGAGCCGAAGCGTACCGGAAGCGGGCCGTCGCGTTCGCCGTGGAGCAGTACGCGCGGCGCCGGGTTCTGGATGCCGTCCCGTAGCGCGACGGAGCTCACTCTTCGAGAAATGACGTGACGCGCTCGGCGAGGGCCGCGCCTTCGCACGCCGTCGCGAGATGCCCGCAGTCGCCGGTCAGCTCGAAGAGCGCGGCGCCCAGCGCGCGCGTGAACGCAGCGGAGGGCTCCGGGCGCACCATCTGATCCTGCGTCGCGACGACGACCAGGACCTTCGCGCGGACCGCTTCTGCCGCCGCCTGCATCGACCCGCCGAACGACCGGTAGACGTCGTGGTCGATCATCGCGCGGAGCTGCGCGGCGTAATCGCGAGGGTCGATGCGGAGCACGCCTTCCTCCTGGCGCGCGAGGGCCGCGTCGAGCTCGTCGCGCTCGATCTCGCGCGCGATCCATGCGGGAGTCCGGATTTCGAGGAGATTGAGGCGGGCGACCGCGCGCATCGTCTCCTCGTCGCCTCCCGTCGCTTCGATGAGGTCGAGCTCCGTTTTCCAGAGAATGAGGTCGTGGGAAGTCTGCCGCGGCGTGCCCGCGATCGGAACCGCGCGATCCATGAACTCCGGATACGCGACGATCCACTCGAAGGCCTGCATGCCGCCCATCGAGAGCCCGGCGACGGCGTGGACGCGATCGAGGCCGAGGACACGCGTGAGGAGAGCGTGCTGTGAGCGCACCATGTCGCCGATCGTGACGCGCGGGAAGCGCGTGCCGGGATGCGAGGTGTGGTTCGACGGCGAGGACGAGCCGCCGTCCGCGAGGGCGCCGATCGCGATGACGGAGAACCGGGACGTGTCGAAGAGCTTTCCGTCGCCGATGAGCGGCACGAGGCCGGCCGTGGTGCCGCCGAACCAGGTCGTCACGACGACGACGTTCGCGCCTCCGTCCGACGGCGTGCCCCAGAGGCGGTACTCGACGCGGCAGTCGGGAAGGACCTCGCCGCTCTCGAGGGGGAGGTCGCCGATCGAGGCGATGCGGAGCTCGCCGTCCGCGGCGCGGGCGAGAGTGGCGGCGAGGGCGAGGGCGGCCAGGATCGCAATACGGCGGTTCATGCGCGGAATCGTACTCCTGCCGCCGCTCCCGCTATTCTGATCGCATGCGCGGCGCGATCCTCTATGTTCTCCTCTCCGGGATCGCGTGGTTCGTCTGCGCGGCCGTCGTTCTCGCGATCGCGATCCTCGATCTCGCGCGAGCCTTCGACCGTCGCCGCCGCCTCGCGCGGGCGGCGGGATTCGCCGTCCTCCTGGCGATTCCGCTCGCGGCGCTCACCGGAACGCCGCTGCCGCTCGTCGCGGCGATTCCGATCGTCGCGGCGGCGAGCGCGTACGCAATCAGCGGCGTCGGAAAAACGGGACGGCGCAGGCTCGTTCCCGCGCTCGCGGCGCTCGGCGCCGTCGCCGCGATCGCGCTCGAGGTCCCGCACTTCGTTCGCGATCGCGCGCCCGTCCGCGGCCGCGTCGTCGTGATCGGCGATTCGCTCTCGTCGGGTGGATTCGGCGAAGCGGCGGCGTGGCCGGAGCTGCTCCGCGCGTCAGGGCGAAACGTCGTGAATGTTTCGAGGCCGTCCGAAACGCTCGAGAGCGCGGTGCGCGATCGCCTCGCGGAATCGATCCGTCCGGGCGACGCCGTGATCGTCGCGGTGGGCGGAAACGATCTGCTCGGAGGAACGGATCCGCGCCTGTTCGCGCGCGACCTCGAGACTCTGGTCGCGCAGGTGCGCCGCGCCGGCGCCGCCGAGATCTTCCTGCTCGAGCTTCCGCTGCCGGCTGGAAAATGGGCGTACGGACGCGCGCAGCGGCGCATCGCAGGCCGGTTCGGTGTTCACGTGATCCCGAAGCGCGTCGTCCTCCGCGTCGTCGCCGATCCCGATCTGACGGACGACGGCCTCCATCCGACGAGCGCCGGACACCGGGTCCTCGCGCGCGAGATCGGACGTTCCTTGGCGTTGCTGCGGGAATGAGGGCCAGCGCTGTGTGAGCGCGCGCCCGTCAGGGCGCCGGAAAGTAGCCGGGGGCGAAGCGC
>JBOGJQ010000250.1:0-5719 GCA_050745405.1 Thermoanaerobaculia bacterium
CCCTAGTGCAGCAGCGGATTCGCATGCTGCGCGCCTCCCTCCGGCGCGCTGGCCCTACTTCCGCAGCGGGTTCGCGGCGATCATCTTCACGCGGTCGGGCGAGTCGGGCTCTTCGCCCTTGCGCCGGCAGCGGCTGCAAACGCCGAGGATCTGGAGGTTGTGGAACGTCGGCGTGAAGCGATGCGTCTCGCAGATCTGGCGCTGCCGGTCCTCGAGCGTCTCGTCGTGGAACTCGATCACCGATCCGCACGTGGTGCAGATCAGATGGTCGTGGTGAACGTCGTCGCGCGTGACGCGCTCGTAGTGGTAGTGCTCCTCGCCGAGATGGACGCGCCGGACCATGCCGGATTTCACGAGGAGCTCGAGCGTGCGATAGACGGTGGCGCGCGAGATCTTCGCGCTCTTCTGCTTCAGCCGGCCGAGCAGCTCGTCGGCATCGAAGTGGTAGTGCGTCGAGAAAATCTCGCGCACGAGCGCGCGGCGCTCGTTCGTGAGCTTGAGCCCCTGCCCCAGCAGGTAAACCTGGAAGCGCTCGATCTCCTCGTCGATCAGGGGGCGCCTGGACGGCATCGCTCTCATGAACCCTCCGTCGCGGGATGCGATTTCACGCCGCAGCTCAGGACGGCGTCATAGAACTCGAGATAGCGGGGGACGACGCGGTCGACGTGAAAATTCTCGGTCGCCGATTCGCGTCCCGCCCGCCCGAAGCGCTCGCGCTTCGCGTCGTCGACGAGCAGCTCGCGGGCGCGCTCCGCCATCGCCGGAACGTCGCCGACGGGCAGCAGATAGCCATCCACGCCGTTCCGCACGACTTCGGGCAAACCGCCCGCATTGCTGGCGATGACGGGCACCTCCGAGGCGAGCGCCTCGAGAGCCGCCATGCCGAACGACTCGGTCTCCGACGGCAGCAGAAAGAGATCGAACGACCCGAGGACTTCCTCGAGATTCGGGACGTTGCCGAGAAACAGGACGCGGTCCGCGATCCGGTGCTCGCGACACCACGCCTCGGCACGCGACCGCTCGGGCCCGTCCCCGACCATCACGAGCCGCGCGGGAACATCCTGGTGGACGCGCCGGAAGATCTCGAGGACGTCGAGCACCCGCTTCACCGGGCGGAAGTTCGAGACGTGCCCGAGGAGCTTCTCGCCGGGCTGGAGGAACCCGCGACAGACGAAGCTCGTGGACTTCCGGAAGCGCGACGGATCGACGAAATTGTGGATCACCTCGATCGGGCACTCGATGCCGAGCGACTCGACCGTCTCCCGCCGGAGCGACTCCGACACTGCCGTGACGCCGTCGGAGCTCTCGATGCCGAACTTCGTGATCGGCAGAAAGCTCGGATCGCGCCCGACCAGAGTGATGTCCGTCCCATGCAGCGTCGTCACGATGCGCAGCGGGTGATCCGGAAGCATCTGCTTCGCGAGGTACGCGCTGATCGCGTGAGGGATCGCGTAGTGCACGTGGAGGATCTCCAGCCCCTCGTAGTCCGCCACTTCCGCCATCTTCGTCGCGAGCGCCAGCGTGTACGGCGGGAAGTTGTCGAACAGCGGGTAGTTCATCATGGTGACCTCGTGAAAGCGAACGCGCTCGTGCACCATGTTGAGGCGGGACGGGAGCGAGTAACTGATGAAGTGAACGTCATGGCCGCCGCGCGCCAGCGCGATGCCGAGCTCGGTCGCGACGACGCCCGAGCCCCCGAAGGTGGGATAGCAGGTGATTCCGATCTTCACGAGACTTCTCTTCCCCGGTACGCCGCGGGGATGTCGTCCACGCGCGGCGGTTGTTTCGTGACGAAGGCCTCGCCGTAATCGGTGCCGACGAGCATGCCGAAATGGCGGGCGCGCGCCTCGATCATCGGGAGGAACGATTGCTTCGCGATCATGGTGAGCGGCTCGTCCGAGGCGGGATCGTGAAACTGCGACTCGTACGCGCGGATCGCCGCCATTTTCCGCTCGAACGACTCGGTCACGTCGACGACGAAGCTCGGCGGGAGCTGATAGTTCTGGAGATAGTAGGCCACGATGTCGGCGCGGTGCGCCGGCTGTCCGGTCTCGATCCTCCGCAGCCCCGCATAGAACCACGCGTCGGTGACGAGCTTGCCCGTGCGCGTGTGATCGGGGTGGCGGTCGTCCGGCCACGGAGCGAGGATGATGGCGGGGCGAGCGGCGCGAAGCACGCGGATCACCGCCAGCTCCTCGTCGCGACCCGTCCGTAGATTGCCGTCGCCGAGGTCGAGCGTCTCGCGGAACGCGGCGCCGAGGATCTCGGCCGCGCGCAGCGACTCCGCGCGACGCCGCTCCGGCGTCCCTCGCGTTCCCATCTCGCCGCGCGTGAGATCGACGATGCCGACCTTCTGTCCCCGCCGCACGGCCTCGGCCAGCGTGCCGCCGCAGCCGAGCTCGACGTCGTCCGCATGGGATCCGAACGCGAGGATGTCGACGCGCGCCGCGCGCTTCGCCGCCGGTTTCGCTTTTCGCTTCGTCGCCATCAGAACCCGATCACGCGCACCACCGGCTCGTCCGGCTCGACCTCGTCGACCAGACGATCGAACAGAGCGCGCCCCCACATCGTGTACCACCCCAGCCACGCGGCTACGCGGTCCTGCGCGACTCCATCCGGCGCGACGATCTGCTGGAGCCGGCTGAGCGCCGTCCACCGCTCCGCGTCGCGACGCGCGACGGCACGCCGCGCCCGGTCGTGCGTCCGCGCGAGATGGTAGGCGAGCCGCCGGCGCGAGCGCCGCATGGAGCGGTCGAGCCCCCGGTCGGCGCCGAGGGCGATTTCGTTGATCCGCGCCGCCGCGGTCTCGAGCGCCGCCTCCGCGTCGCGGACGACCTTCTCGACCCGTTCGAGCGCCGGCTCCTCGCGCGCTTCGAGGGCCCGGTCGAGGGGACCGAACATCTCGAGGAGATCGAATCCGTAGCGGTCGAGCGCGCGTAGCCTGCGCGCCGGCGCGACGAGAGCGTGTCCGCGGAGAGCGACGGCGGGCGCCGTTACGCCGAAGCGCGCGTGCAGCGGCGCCACTTGCGCGTAGTACGCGACCTCGGACGGTCCGCCGACGAATACCGCCGGGTCGAAGATCAGATCCTGCAGAAGCGGCCGCGCGAGGACTCCCGTCGAGATCGTCTCCGGCTGCTGCCGGATGCGCGCGGCGAGATCGTCCGCAGCGACCGTTTCCCGCTCGCCGGAAGAAGAGATCGCGTAGAGGAGCGGCCAGCCGCCGTCGGGGCTGCGCGCGACCTGCGGCTCGTAGCCGGCCGCGCGCAGCTCGGCGCTGCGCGTTTCGAGTGTCGCGTCGATCTCGCCGAGGGACGCCGCGATGGATGCGAACAGATCCGCGCCCGCCGCTCGCAGCTCGGGAAGAAGAGAGTCGACGAGGACCACCTCGCCGGAGCCGATCGCCTCGACCAGGAGCGCGGCGAACGCGTCGCCGAACGTCGTCCCTTCCCGCGCCCACTCCGGCAGCCGCCCGCACCAGGCGGCGATCGCCTCGCGCAACGACGGCGGAACGGGGAGCCTGCCGACCGGAAAACGGCCGTTCGGGCGCTCGGTCGCGCGGATCCGCGTCAGGACGTCGTCCCGCTGCAGAAGCAGCGTCGTCACCTCGTCCCAGTCGTGGTCCTCGGTCGCCAGCCAGAAGAACGGGACCGCGTCGATGCCGCGCCTCTGCAGGCGCCGGCGAATCGAAACGAGGGACGCGATCTTCGCGAGGGTGTAGAGCGGACCGCCGCCGAATCCGACCTGCTGTCCCGCGATCACGGCCACGGCGCGCCCGCTCTCCCACGCTCCGATGAGGATCTCGGCGTCGTTGCCCCAGGCGCGGTTCGAGCGGCGAAGGCCCGCGGCGACCGAGGCGCGCGATCGCGACGGGGGTCGCGGTGCGATCTCATCCCAGTCGACGGGAGGACAGAAGCGCGTCGCGCGGGAGCTCCCCTCGACGAAATCGAGGGCGAAGCGCCCCACAGCGGGGTAATCGGCGAGCGGGAACTCGAGCGTCGCCCCCGCCTGATCCATCGTCGTCATCGCCGTTTCGTTCCGAGAAGGATCAGCCGCGGGCTCTCGGGGCCGAAGTGGGCGCCGTCGAAGTCGCCGAATGCGGCGCGGATCGCCATGCCGCTCGCGGCGAAGATCGCGGTGATCTCGTCGAAATCATACCCTTTCACCCTCTCGAGGAACCGCTTCTCGCCGATCGTTATCCGTTTGTTGAACGTGCGCGTGGCGGCGTCGAACCACCGCTCGATGAGCACGGGCCCGGCCTCGCTCCGCCGCTCCTCTTTTTCGACCAGGCGCCTGAGCTCGCGGTTCACGTTGAGGTAATCGAACAGGAACGGCGCGCTCGTGGCGAGGACGCGCGCCATCTCCCGCACCGTCTGCGTGTTCTCTTCCTCGCTCTCGAAGTAGCCGAAGCTCGTGAAGAAGTTCACGAGGCCCGCGAAGACGCCGTCGGCGAACGGGAGCCGGCGCATGTCCGCCCGGACCAGAGGCATCGGGCCGAGCTCCGCGAGGCCGTGACGGAGGAGCGTCCACGAGAGGTCGCAGCCGACGATTCCGTAACCCGCCGCGCGGAACTCCCGGATGTGGCGCCCCTTGCCGCACGCGAGATCGAGGATCTCGCCGTGAATCGCACCGACCTGCTCCCGGAAAAAGGCGACGTGCCGCTGCGCCTCCCTCTCGTCGCGGTAGGCGTAGAGGTCGAGGTACTCCTCACCGAACCATTCGCGATACCACGTCACGGCGTGCCGAGACGTTCGGCGATCCGGCGCTCGTGGTCGCGTGCGGCATCCAGAGCGAGCTCGAGCGAGCGGACGACGTGGCGCGCGTTCTCGAGGAGCGCCTCGAGGTCCGCGCCGTCGTTCGACGGAACCGGCGCGGCGGTCGCGAAGACGTCCGCGGTTGCCGGCTCGGGCTCCGGCACGGCCACGGGCGTGGGCTCGGGCTCGGGTGCCGCTGCGGCGGAAGTGTCCTCCTGCAGGCTGATGTCGACGTTGTTCCGGACGTTCTGGAGGATGAGCAGGACCGCCTTCTGGAGCGTCTCGCGAACGCCGCGTCCGTCGAGCGCGGCCGCCTCGATGACTGGCGCCTCGCCCGGCTTCAGGTATCCCGCCATTTTCTCGACGGGATCGACCCCGGGAAGATCGCGCTTGTTGAGCTGGAACACGATCGGGATCTTCTCGGGATCGAGCCGGTTGATCCGGAGGTTCTCGCGCAGGTTCTCGAGGCTCTCGGCGTTCGACTCGCGCATCGACGGCTGGGAGTCGGCGACGAACACCACGCCGTCCGCGCCGCGGAGGACCAGCTTCCGCGTCGCGTTGTAGAACACCTGCCCCGGAACCGTATAGAGCTGCACGCGGATCTTCTGGCCGCGCACGGTCCCGAGCTCCATCGGCATGAAGTCGAAGATGAGCGTCCGATCCGTCTCCGTCGACATCGACAGGAGCTTCCCCTTCTGCGGGAGCTTCGGATCGCCGTGAATGCGCTCGAGATTCGTGGTCTTTCCGCAGAGGCCGGGGCCGTAATAGACGAGCTTGAGAGTGATCTCGTTGACCGCTTTGTTGAGGAGAGCCATGGCAGGACCTTTTCCGCCCGAAGCTTAGCAGGAATGGCCCGTCGTCCGCGCCGGAGGCGCGGCAACAGCGGCCGCGCGCTTTGCGACACCGGCGCTGCGTCGGCCCGAAGGGCCGCGGAGAATAGCCGGGGGCGAGCGCCCGAAGGGCGCGCT
>JBOGJQ010000251.1:0-7228 GCA_050745405.1 Thermoanaerobaculia bacterium
GCGTCCGCCTGCATCAGGTGGCGGGCGCGCAGATCATCCCGCCGTCGGCGCTCGGCGGGCTGGCGGAGCGTCAGAACGTTCAGGCGGTCGCCCGCGAGTTCGGCGCGAACCTCGTCCTGACGACGACGCTCTGGCGCTCGTCCGGGCAGATCCGGGCGAGCTACTCGCTGCTCAATCCCGCGGGACGGCAGATCGCGTCGGGAACGGTGCACGGAACGATCGGAAACCTTTTCGATTTCGGCGATCTGATCGCGGAGCGGATCGCGGGCTCGCTCGAGCTGCCGCGGCTTCCAGTTCCGAACCGCGGCGGTCTGAGGACGGCCGAAGTCCAGGACCGCTTCTTCCAGGCGGTCGGCGCGATGCATCGTTACGACGATCCGGCGTCGGTCGATTTCGCGATCGCGCTTCTGGAGCCGATGGCGGAGGCGAACCCGGAGTCGGCGCTTCTGCACGCGGCGCTCGGCCGCGCCTATCGCGCCAAGTACGCGCTCACGTCCGACTCGGCATGGGCCGAGCGCGCGATCGAGACCTCGCGGCGCGCGGCGCGCCTCGACCGCTCGCTCCCCGAAGTGCACGTCACGCTCGGACAGCTTCTGATCATGACCGGACGCTTCGACGACGCCGCCGCGGAGCTGCGACAGGCGCTCGCGATGCGGCCCGACGATCCGGAGGCGATGCTCTGGCTGGGGCAGGCGCTCGACCAGGCGGGCGAGTCCGATGAGGCCGAGTCGACCTACCGCGCCGCGATCGCGCTGCGGCCGACGTACTGGGCCGGGTACAACAAGCTGGGCATCTTCTATCTGCTGCGCGGCCGCTTCGACGATGCCATCCGGATGCTGAGCGAGGTCGCCCGCCTCACGCCCGACAATCACCGCGGCCTCTCGAACCTCGGCGCGGCCCAGATGTTCTCGGGCGACTTCGAGAGCGCCGCGGCGTCGTTTCAGCGCGCGATCGAAGTCGCGCCGGCGGCGCCCGGGTTCTCGAATCTCGGAACGTGTCTCTATTACCTCCACCGGTTCGACGAGGCGCGCGCCGCATTCGAGAAGGCGGTGGAGCTGGCGCCGGCGGACTTCCGGCTGTGGCTCAATCTCGCCGACGCGTACCGGTGGACCGGCCAGCCGGACGAGGAGCGCGAGGCGCGCGACAAGGGGATCGAGCTCGCGCGACGCTCCCTCGAGATCAATCCGAACGATCCCGCGACCCACGGCCAGCTCGTCCTCTCGTATGCTCTTCTCGGGTCCGAGGCGCAGGCGCGGCGCCATCTCGACCGCGCGCTGAGCCTCGCGCCCGACAACCCCAACGTCCTGATCAAAGCCGCGATCCTCGCCGAGTGGGAGGGCGATTCGGCGAAGGCGCTCGACTGGATCACCCGCGCCGTAGCCGCGGGATACTCGAAGCCGATGCTCGCGAACGATCCCGAACTGCGGGACCTCCGCGGGCATCCCTCATTTCAGAAGCTGATCGCCCCGAGCTGAGGGCGGTCCCTAGGAGGAATCGTGCGACCCCGTTCCCTGCCGCGTTTCCCTTTCCCCCTGCTCCTCGCCCTCCCGATCCTGCTCACGTGCACCACGGTGCCGCCGGCGGGCCCCGGGCCGCAAACGTACGCAGAACCGACGACGGAGCTGCTGGGCTATCCCGAGGAGGTCATCGTCCTCGTCGAGACGGCCGGCAACACGTTCCGCGCGCGGCCGAACAGGGCCGTTCTCACGGATCCATCCCAGAGGATCACATGGGTCGCCCTCGATCCCGACGTGAAGCTCGAGATCGACTGGAAAAACCCGACGAGCGTGCCGCCTCCTCCGGCCAAGCCATGTCTGACGCCCGCGCGCATCTGCGGCGGGATGAGCGTGAACCGCCCGGCCGGAACGCGCGAGCGGCATCGCTACTCCATCCGGGGAACGAAGGCGGGATCGGCGCTCGATCCGCTCGACCCGGAAGTGATCATCTTCTATTGAATCGGGCAACGAACCCAGCGGAATGCGGTTTCGGGGGGCGGTGTTGGCTTGACAGGCGCGGGAGCGGTGCCGAAGATGGCGCCTCCTCGCGGCCGGGCCGGGGTGTAGCGCAGTCTGGTAGCGCACCTGCTTTGGGAGCAGGGGGTCGGAGGTTCGAATCCTCTCGCCCCGACCACTTCCCCGTCATGTTTCGCGGTGGGTATAGTTCAGTAGGTTAGAACGTCGGATTGTGGCTCCGAAGGTCGTGGGTTCGAATCCCACTACCCACCCCAATTTGAAAAGACGAACGGCGTTTCCCCGTGCCTGCCCGTAGCTCAGGTGGATAGAGCAACGGCCTTCTAAGCCGTGGGTCGCTGGTTCGAGTCCAGCCGGGCAGACCATCTCTCGAATAGGACGAATAAGACGTATAGGACCTATAGGACGTATAGGACGAACCAGATGTTGGCGGGTCCCATGCGTCCTATTCGTCCTATCTCGCTCCCCAAAAAATCACGAGCCTCCACGGTTGGTCGGGGAAGGGTCGAGCAGGCAGTGACCAACCGTGGAGGCCGTGAAGCTGAGATCGCTTTTTCGTCGCGCTAAGTGTACCTCAACCACCGGACAATTTCGGGAATCGTCGGCTTCTTGCCGTACATGAGAATCCCCACCCGGTAGATCTTGGCTACGAGCCAGATCATCAGCACGATGGTTGCCAGCATGATAACGATGGAAAGTGCGATCTGCCAAGCGGGCGGCGTGAGCACCCCGATCCGGAGGTACATCAGGATCGGCGTGAAGAACGGGATCAGCGACAGGACCGTCGCGAGCGTCCCTCCGGGGTTTTTCATGACCGGCATGAGCAGGATCATGGGGGCGATCAGAAACAGATTCGCGACGCCCATCAGCTGCTGCGCGTCCTCCTCGCTGTTGAACATCGAGCCGATGCCGGCGTAGATCGTCGCGAACAGGAAGTAGCCGAGGATGTAGTAGATCGGCAGGAAGACGAGACTCGCCGTCGAGATCTTCGGGATCCGGTCACCGGCGATCGAGAACACCGCGAGCATCTGGGGAGCGGTCATGAGCGCCGCGAAGCCGACCCAGACGCCGATCTGCGTCAGCCCCACCAGGCCGATCCCGAGAATCTTCCCCATCATGAGATCGAACGGGCGCACGGACGAGACGATGACTTCGACGATCCGGTTCGATTTTTCTTCGAGGACTCCGCGGAGCACGTAGAGCCCGTAGATGATCAGCGTGAAGTAGATGAAGAAGACGAGCATGAAGCTGAGGAGGAACGCGGCGACGCCGCTCTCCTCCTTGCTCGGATCGTTGGTCGCGCGGCGCACGTCGAAATCGATCGGCGCGACGGCGCGCTCGACGTCTTCGGTGCCGAGGCCGAGCTTCTGCAGGCGGTAGCTCCGGATCATCCGCGCGACGAGGCCGTTGATGTCGGCGTCGCCGATGATCGAGCCGGGATTGCGGGCCCAGAACACCATTTCGTCCGACGCGATCGCGTCCTCGCCGACGAGGTAGTAGCCCTGGATCGTCCCCTCGTCGGCGAGACCGTTGTAATGACGCCGCAGCGCCTCGGTATCTCCCTCCTCGGCCGCGACGACTTCCACCTGCGGAGCGCCCTCGCCCGGCGGGTCGGCGGCGAGAACGGCGCGCGCGACGGGAGCGAAGTCGCCGACGGCGTCCACGATCCAGATCGGCTCGGGACTGGCCTTCGATTTCGCCGCGAGAAGGCTCGGCACGATGGTCATCGCGAAGATGAAGAGCGGCACGAGCGCGGTCGAGATCCAGAACGCTTTGCTCCTGATCCGGATCAGATACTCGCGCTTGAGGATCGGCCAGAAGGTCGAGCTCATTCGGAGCTCTCCTTTCCGCTCGCGGCCTCGACGTCGCTGACGGTCGCGCCGACGACCTGAACGAAGATCTCGTCGAGCGAGGCCTCGTGCGGCGTGGCGCTGTCGATCGCGACGAGGCGCGAGGCCTCACGAAGAAAGTCGCTCCGGGGGAAGGCCGGATCGAGGTCGACCGCGAGCGTGCCGTCGCGTCCTTCGATCGCGCGAACGCCCGGCAGCGCCCGCAGCGCGCCCGCGTCCCCGGCGGCCCGCAGCAGGAGACGGTTCCCGGAGTAGCGGCGCTTGACCTCGTCGAGCGGCCCGCGCAGGACGAGCTTCGAGCGATTGATCAGCGCGATCTCGTCGCAGAGCTTCTCGGCCTGCTCCATCACGTGCGTGCAGAGGATCAGAGTCCGTCCCCGATCCCGCAGCTCGAGAAACAGATCCTTGAGTGCCCGCGCGTTGACCGGGTCGAGCCCCGAGAACGGTTCGTCCAGAATCAGGATCTCCGGATCGTGGATGACGCAGCCGATGAACTGGATCTTCTGCTGCATCCCTTTCGAGAGCTCCTCGACCTTCTTGTTCGCCCATTCCGTCAGACCGACGCGCTCGAGCCACTCCGCGGCTTTCGGTTTCGCGTCGGCCGGAGGAATGCCGCGGATCTCGGCGAGGAAGACGATGTGGTCGAGGACCTTCATCTTCCGGTAGAGGCCGCGCTCCTCGGGAAGGTAGCCGATCCGTCGCGAGATGCCGTCGGTGCTCGGACGGCCGAGGATCAGGATCCGCCCCGAATCGGGGATGGTGATATTCATGATCATCCGGATCGTCGTCGTCTTCCCGGCGCCGTTGGGGCCGAGGACGCCGAAGATCTTGCCTGCGGGGACTTCGAACGAGATGCCGTCGACGGCGGTGAAATCGCCGTACCGCTTCGTCACGCCATCGACGACGACGGGGGATTCGGTTGCGCTCAAGGGGACCTCCGGGGCGAAGGGGAGGCTACCGTCCACAGGGGATGCTGGTCAACCTCGAGGGGCCAGACGCTTGAACGCAGAACGCAGAACTCAGAACGTAGAACGAAGAAAGGGTTGGCGGATTTCTTACGTCTTCGTTCTGCGTTCTGCGTTCTGCGTTCAGGAACTGTGGTCCACCCGGGCAAGCCCCGCGGCGGGGGAATGGATCCCCCCCCTCGGGGGTTGGTACCGTTCCGCAGCGTTTGCGCACCCATAGCTTAATTGGATAGAGCACTTGACTACGGATCAAGAGGTTCGAGGTTCGAGTCCTCGTGGGTGCGCCACTTCGATCCCTTTTCCGGCGGGCCTCGTGCCCGCCGTAGCATTCTTTGACAGTCATGGCGGAAGCCGAATGGATGGAGGAAGCGCTCCGGCTCGCCGATGAGGCCGCCGCGGCGGACGAGACGCCCGTCGGCGCCGTCGTCGTCGACTCCTCGGGCACGATCATCGGCCGCGGCCGGAACGCGCGCGAGGCGGGCGACCCGCTCGGGCACGCCGAGCTGCTGGCGATCGCCGAAGCGGCCCGGGCCGTGGGCGACTGGCGCCTCTCCGGCACGACGATGGTCGTCACGCTGGAGCCGTGCGCGATGTGCGCCGGAGCGATCGTGAACGCGCGGATCGACCGACTGATTTTCGGCGCATGGGACCCGAAGGCGGGGTTCTGCGGCTCGCTCGGAAATCTGGTTCAGGACCCTCGTCTGAATCACCGGGTCGATCTCGTCGGCGGCTTCCAGGAGGAGCGCTCGCGCGAGCGTCTCCAGGCGTTCTTTCAGGGCCTGCGGCGGCGGAAATTCGAGCAGCCCTGAGGGCCTTTTCCCATGCGGAGTCCATCGCGGAGAGGTGGCAGAGCGGTTGATTGCGGCGGTCTCGAAAACCGTTGTACCGGTGACCCCGGTACCGGGGGTTCGAATCCCCCCCTCTCCGCCAGTTTTTTTTCTTTGACAACGAGGAGAGATGTCCGAGTGGCTTAAGGAGCACGCTTGGAAAGCGTGTGTAGGGGTGATCCTCCTACCGTGGGTTCGAATCCCACTCTCTCCGCCACCCGTTTCCCCTTCGGAAGGAGTCCGGGTCCTGTGCAGCAGGAGCCGACGAACCTCGTCAGGTCCGGAAGGAAGCAGCGATAAGACGGTGCCCTGTGTGCCGCAGCCAAACCTGGGCTCCTTCGGAAGGGGAAAGTCGTCAGTCGTACGTCGTCAGTCGTCAGGGTGGGTGGACTGACGACTGGACACGATCCTTTCGCTGAGTTCTACTCCGATCTCCATGGCATATCAGGCCCTCGCCCGGAAGTGGCGCCCCCAGAGCTTCCGCGACATCATCGGGCAGCAGACGGCGGTCCGCACGCTGCAGAACGCGATCGAGCAGAAGCGGATCCATCACGCCTACCTCTTTTCCGGCGTCCGCGGCATCGGCAAGACGACGACCGCCCGCATTCTCGCGAAAGCGCTGAACTGCGCGGAGGGTCCGGCCGCCGAGCCGTGCAATGCGTGCACGATCTGCCGCGAGATCACCGAGGGGATCGATCTCGACGTGCGGGAGATCGACGCGGCGACGTACTCGAAGGCGGAGGACGTCCGCGAGATCCGGGAAGTGCTCCAGTTCCAGCCGGCGCGCGACCGCTACCGGATCTTCATCATCGACGAAGTCCACTCCCTCTCGGGCCAGGCGTGGAACGCTCTGCTCAAGCAGATCGAGGAACCGCCGCCGCACGTCGTCTTCATGATGGCGACGACGGAAATGCAGAAGGTGCCGGCGACGATCCTCTCGCGCGTTCAGCAGTTCGCGCTCCGGAAGATCACGAGCGAGGAACTGCACACGCGGCTCGAGGAGATCTGCCGCGCCGAAGAGCTCGAGTTCGAGTCCGCGGCGCTCGATCTCGTCGTCCGCCGCGGCGAGGGGAGCGTGCGCGACGCGCTCTCGGTGCTCGATCAGATCATCGCTTTCGGCGGGCGGAGCGTTCGTGCCGCCGACGCGGCCGCGATTCTCGGCATGAGCGACGCGGCTTTCTTCGGCGATCTCCTCGATGCGATCGAGGGCGGCGAGCCGGGACGCGTTCTCGACCTGCTCGATCTCGCAGCCGAGGCGGGACGCGATTTCAAGCTCCTCTATCGCGACCTCCTCGGGCACCTCCGGAATCTTCTCCTCGTCGCGGGGAAGGCGCCGGACCGGATGCTCGCCGCCACCGAGACCGAGCTCGAGGCGCTCCGCGCGGCCGCCGCGCGCTTCGAGTACGCCGAGATCCTCCGGATCCTGAACGTCCTTTTGCGCGACGACGAGATCGTGAGCCGCTCGGACCAGCAGCGCCTGGCGGTCGAGATCGCGATCCTCAAGGCCGCCACGCTGCCGCGCCTCCGCGGCGTCGAAGACGCGCTCGCCACGGGCGCCGGGGCGACACCGGCCGCGCCGCCCCGTCCGGCGCGCTCCTCCGAGCCCGTCGCCGAGC
>JBOGJQ010000252.1:0-10279 GCA_050745405.1 Thermoanaerobaculia bacterium
AACGGAAGCCGCAGATTACGCAGATTGACGCAGATTAAGAATGCAAACCTAATCTGCGTTAATCTGCGTAATCTGCGGCTCGGTTCTCCCGTTCGTCATCCGCGAGATCTCCCCAGCCTCCGCACGATCTCGAACTCCTTCTTCGTGACCGGCGTGACCGAGAGGCGGTTTCCCTTACGCAGGACGACCATCTCCTCGAGGCCTTTCGTCGCGCGAAGCTCGTCGAGGGGCACGACGCGTTGGAAGCGTTCGACGAAGGCGACGTCGACCGTGTACCAGATCGGATTCTCAGGCCTGCTCTTTGGATCGAAGTAGTCGTGTCCCTTTTTCGTCGCGAACGGGTCGGGATACGCGTCTCGCGCGATCTCCATCACGCCGCTCGGTCCCGACGGATCGGCATTCGACGCGTAGAAGATCGCCAGGTCGCCCGCGCGCATCTCGCGCAGGAAGTTCCGCGCCTGGAAGTTCCGGACGCCCTCCCATCCCGCGCGTCCGTCGCGCTCGAGATCCTCGATGGCGTACGCGGCCGGCTCGCATTTCATGAGCCAGTAGCTCTTGGGCACGGAGCGAGTATACGAGTAGAATCACCCTTCGTGTCGCGGCTTCTGATCGCCGCAGGGCTCCTCTCCGCCGCATGCGGAGGCGTCATGCCCGAGACCGCCGGAATGCCGGTCCAGGGACAGCTCGAGCTGGAGATCCACCCGAATCCGGTGGTGGCGAAGCCAGCCGGACCACGGACGTGGGCATTCCCTTTCGAGGTCCTCCTGCGGGAGAGCGGCGGCGTGGATATTGAAATCGAAGCGATACATGTCAGCGTGACGATGGGTGGCGTGCCGGTGATGCGTCAGGTGTGGGATCCTGAGGAAGTGCGGAGGCGGGGATATCCGACGACGATTCCGGCCGGGGGCGTGCTCCACGTCGCTTTCGCTCCGCGGCGCGAGCTGGCGAACCCCGCGATCCTCGAGCTCGCGCGCGCCGCGATCGCGGTCGACGTCGTCGACCGCCACGGCCGCCGGTCCACGGCGGTCCATGAAGTCACCGTGAGATTGGACGATCGATGAGCGACGCCAAGCCGGAAGACCAGCCCGCCGGCGCCGTCCCCGGCCCTGAGGCCGGACAGGCGGCGCCGGGAACACATGCCGCGGGCCGGCCAGCACCGGAAGGAAAGTATCTCTTCGTTCTGTCTCTGACGGCCCTCGGCGTCGTCTACGGCGACATCGGGACCAGTCCCCTCTACGCGTTCAAGGAGTGCTTCCACGGCGTCCACGCCGTCATGGTCACACCCCTCAACGTCCTGGGCGTCCTGTCGCTCATTTTCTGGTCGCTGATCACCGTGATCTGCATCAAGTACCTCGGCTTCATCCTGCGGGCCGACAACCGCGGCGAGGGAGGGATCATCGCGCTGATGTCGCTCGTCGCTCCGACGGGCGTCCAGCGAACGAAGAGGAAGCGGAATCGCGCGCTCCTGATCATGGGGCTGTTCGGCGCGTCGCTCCTCTACGGCGACGGGATGATCACGCCCGCGATCTCCGTGCTGAGCGCCGTCGAAGGGATCGAGATCGCTTTCCCGAAAGCTCCCGCCGACGGCGTCGAAGTCCCCGTCGCTCCGGGGGCGCCCGAGGTCGCTCACGAGATCGCGGAAACGGCGGAAGCGGCGTCGGAGAGCGGCGTCGGCGCTCTGGTCATTCCCATCACGATCATCATCCTCCTCGGACTTTTTCTCTTTCAGAAACGGGGGACCGCGGGCGTCGGCGTCGTCTTCGGGCCGGTCACGCTCCTCTGGTTCGCGACTCTCGCGATCCTCGGCATCTGGGAGATCGCGCGGAATCCCGGCGTCCTCACGGCGGTGGTGCCGTCGCATGCCGTGGCCTTTTTCGCCGAGAACCAGCTCCGCGGCTTTCTCGTCCTCGGCTCGGTGTTCCTCGTCGTGACCGGTGCCGAAGCGCTCTACGCCGACATCGGGCACTTCGGAATCCGCCCGATCCGTCTGACGTGGTTCGGCCTCGTCTTTCCCGCCCTGCTTCTCAACTACTTCGGCCAGGGCGCGCTCCTGCTCAGCGATCCGAAGGTGGCGGTGAATCCGTTCTACAACATGGGGCCGGACTGGGCACGCCTTCCGATGGTGATCATCGCGACCGCGGCGACGGTGATCGCATCGCAGGCCGTGATCTCCGGGTCGTTTTCTCTCACGCGGCAGGCGATCCAGCTCGGCTACATGCCGCGCCTGCAGATCGAGCACACGTCCGCCAGGGAGATCGGACAGATCTACGTTCCGGCCGTGAACTGGGGCCTCGCGATCGCCTGCATCGGCCTCGTCATCGGGTTCCGCTCGTCGAGCCAGCTCGCCGCGGCGTACGGCGTCGCCGTGACGACGGACATGGTCTTCACGACGATTCTGTTCGCCGTGTTCCTGCGCCGGCGCTGGAAATGGGGGCTCCCGCTCGTCCTGCTTCTCACCATCGGCTTCCTCGTCATCGACCTTTCCTTCTGGGGCGCCAACATCATCAAGGTCCCGGAGGGCGGATGGTTCCCGCTCGCGATCGCCGCGATCGCGTTTCTCCTCATGACGACGTGGTTCACGGGACGGAGAATCCTGAATCAGCGCCTGAGCGAAGCGCGCCTCACGGACGAGATGTTCGTCACCTCGATCGAGCACCACCCGCCGCTCCGCGTGCCGGGAACCGCGATCTTCATGGACCGCACTCCCGAGGCCGTGCCGCACGCCCTGCTGCACAACATCAAGCACAACAAGGTTCTGCACAATCAGGTCGTTCTCATGACGCTGGTGACCGAAGAGCAGCCCCACATCCCCGAGCCCGAGCGGATCCGCGTCATCCCGCGCGGGATCGGGATCTTCCGCGTCATCGTCCGCTACGGCTTCATGGAAGATCCCGACGTCCCCGCGATCCTCGCGCGGCTCGACCATCCCGATCTCCGGATCGACATGAACGCCGTCTCCTACTTCCTCGGGCGCGAGACGCTCATCCCGGCGAAGCGGCCGGGGCTCAAGGGGATGCCTCTCTGGCGCGAGAAGATCTTCGCCTGGATGTCGAAGAACTCCACCTCGGCCGCGCGCTTTTTCCGCATCCCGCCCAACCGCGTCGTCGAGATGGGCGCGCAGATCGAGCTCTGATTTTCGCAACACCCATCCGGGGGTCTTCGAGCCCCGGCTACGCGTCTGGGACGGCTTCGCCGTCCAAGGGAGTCGCTTCCGGGATGTCGATCGGCCCGTCCTTGAGATCCTCGCGGATGATGAGGTCGAGGAAGAGCTCGCGGACGCCGTTCTTTCCCGAGGAACGGTAGACGCGGCGGACCTCGGAAGGTTTGAGGTCGACGCCCGTCATGGCGCGGAGATACTGGCAGAAAACGACGGCGCGGCTGCGGAACGAGACGATCAGGATCAGGAGCAGAAGCACGGCGAAGACGATCGGGATCGCCTCGCTCCACCCCTCGATCCGAAACAGGCCAGCGGGACCGTCCATGCGCCCATGATACTGCGGCGCGTCACAAAGCCGTTATCAGCCGGTGCGGCGGCTCTTCTCGGACGGCTCGTCGAGCGGAATGTGGTCCAGGCCCTTCTGCCGGCGGTACTCCGGGATCGCGAGCTGCAGGATTCGGATCGCGCGCCGAAGCGCCTCGTCATCGAGCACGTATGCGATCCGGACCTCGTTGGTCCCGAGTCCCGGCGTCGCATAAAAGCCCGTCGCAGGAGCCACCATCACCGTCTCGCCGTCGACCCGGAACTCGGAGAGGAGCCACGAGGCGAAATCGTCGCTGTCGGCGACCGGAAGGCGCGCGATGAAGTAGAACGCCCCTTCCGGCTGCAGCAGAAAAACGCCCGGAATCGACGTGAGCCCCTCGAACAGAGCGTCGCGCCGCTTCCGGTACTCCTCGACGACGCCGTCGAGGTACGCGTCGTCGAGCTCCCCCGCCCCGAGCGCGATCTTCTGCGCGATTCCGGGCGCCGACAGCCGCCCCTGCGCCATCCGCAGAGACGCCTCGTACACCCCGGCGTTCCGCGTGACGAGCATGCCGAGCCGGATCCCGCAGACGTTGAACCGCTTCGAGAGGGAGTCGGCCACGACGACCCGATCCTCCATCCCGGGAAGATTCAGCGCGCTGATCGTCTCGCGTCCGTCGTAGACGAACTCCCGATACACCTCGTCCGACAGAAGAAAGAGGTCTCTCTCGCGACAGAAGCTCGCGACCGCCTCCAGCTCGTCGCGCGTGTAAACCGTGCCGGTCGGATTGTTCGGGTTGCAGATGAGGACGAGACGGGTCCGGTCCGAGACGGCTTCCTCCCACAAGTGGAACGGCGGGACGTGGAACCCTTCGCGGCCACGGCTCGTCACGGGGACGAGCGTCACGCCCGCCATCGCCGCGAACGCCGCGTAGTTCGTGTAGAACGGCTCGATGACGATCGCTTCGTCGCCCGGATCGCAGCAGGCGATCAGAGCGAACAGGAGCGCCTCGCTCCCTCCCGTCGTCGCGAGGATCTGCGACGGCTCGACCTCGATGCCGTTGCGGCGGTAGTAGTCGCGGACCGACGTGACGAACTCGGGCGTCCCGCTCGAGGGGGTGTAGCAGAAGACCGGATCGCGGATCTCCGCGAGACGTCCGCGGATCGCCTCCGGCGTCGGCAGATCGGGCTGTCCGATGTTCAGGTGGAGCACTCTCACGCCGCTCTTCACGGCCGCGTCGGCCAGCGGCGCGAGGCGCCGGATCGGCGATGCGGGCATCGAGCGGCCGCGAAGCGACGGCTCGGGTGCGCTCACTTTTTCCTCGCCGGACGCTTCGTGGCGGCTTTCGTCTTAGGCGCCGCTCTCTTTTTCGCGGCGGTTTTCCTTTTCGCGGCCGCCTTCTTCTTCACAGGCGCTTTCTTCGCGGCCGCCTTCTTCTTCACGGACGCTTTCTTCGCGGCCGGCCTTTTCGCTCCTCCCGCCGTTGGACCGAACAGCGACCCCTGTCCTCCCTCGTCGGTCGCGCGCCCGGCCATCCCCTGGAGGCTCTCGCTCCGCTGCTGCGAGCGCCGCGAAAGCTCGTCCTGGACCTTCGTGAACCGCCGCTTGTTCTCCTTCGTGACGATCCCCTCCCCCTGACGTTCGCGTCCGGCGACCTTGTAGTGATCGGGATTCACATTGATGTTCTTGCTCATCGCTTGCTGCTCCTTTTTCAGGCGGGAACGTGACGGCTCAGAGTGCCAAAGGCATGCCGGAGATGTGGCCGGCTCTACTCCAGCTCCTGGACGATCCGATCCGCGAGAGCCGCCAGCGCACGGCTCATGGCCGACGCGATCTCGGTGCTCTGGAGCGATTCCATCGAGATCGGGATCGTCTCGTGATGCGCGACCCCGGGCGCGGCGCCGGGCGCCGCCACGCGCCAGCGAACGTCGAGAACGAGCACCGGATCGGGGCCCGACTCGAACGTCTCCGCGATGACGTCCACCGACCGCATCGCGCCGACCGGCTTGGCCTGGCCCGGAAGGACGACCATCCCCTCCGGCAGGCGCGCGGCGAGGTCGAACGCGAGCGTGTGAATCACCATCGTCTCGAGCGGCGCCCCCCACAGCTCCCGCCCGCGCAGGTCGATCTCCCCTTCCGCCGCCTCGCGGACGACGATCTCCCGCCGGTCGATCGATGGCGGCAGGACGAAACTGCCGACGCCGACGGGCAGTCCTCCGACGGCTGCGACTGCCGCCGCCTCCGGCTCGATCGTCTCGAGCGAGAAATACTCCTTCTGCTGCGGGCGAAAGAATCCGCAGCCCGCGAGCAGCAGCGACAGGGCGAGCGCGGCACCCCGGATCTTCATTCCGGCCTCCCCTTGACCAGGGCATCGGGATTCTCGGTCAGGAACTGCGCGAGCTCGCGCACGGCCTCGGCGGCGCGGGTGAGCTCCTTGACCAGCTCCCCGAGGTCGTAGCCCTGCTGGACGGAGCTGCCGACCAGCTCCTCGACGCGCCGCGCCGCGCTCTCGGCGGCCGCCGCCGCGTTCCGCAGGCTCTCGGCGAGCGGGCCGACGTTCTCGCCGGCCGTGATCGCGACGCGCTCGATCTCCGCGAGCGAGCGGTTCAGGCGCTGCAGGCTCTCGTCGAGAGCCGGATCGGAAACCAGGGCGTCGACGCGGCGCGCGGCGCTCCGGAGATGCCCCGCGATCTCCTGCAGCGGCAGTCCTTCGATCTTTCGCGCGACGCGGTTGATCGACGCGAGCGTGCTTTCGAGGCTCCTGTCGGCGCCGACGGCCGGGATGACCGGAGGATCGTGCGCGAGGCCGAGCCGGCCGGTGCCGGGCGCCGCCTCGAATTCGAGCGACACGGCGCTCGCGCCCGGGAAGACCAGACTCGTCGCGAGCGTGGCGCGCAGCCCGTTCCGGACCATCGCGTCGATGGCGTCGTCCACGCGGTCGCGGAGCTCGTCGCGGCTGGTCGACGGGAGGATCTCGAAATCGAGCTCGCGGGGGTCGATCTCGAGCGTCACGGGCGTGACGAGGCTCGCGCTCTCGGCGACGTACACCAGGCGGACGTCGCGCACGCGCCCGACCTGAACGCCCTTCATCTGAACACGCGTCCCCGGGCTGAGGCCTCCGATCGGACCGGGGAAGTAGGTCATGTAGACGAGGTGCGGCCCATCGGCGGCGGCGATCGCCTCGGCGCGCGAGTCGTGCAGCTCGAACGCCGATCCGTCGGGGACCATCTCTCCCGCCAGGACTTCCGGCGTGTAGAACGCGAGGCCTCCCGTCAGGAGCGCGGCCAGGGAGGAGTCGCCCATGGAGAGAGAACCTCCGGAGAACGAGATCGAGAGACCGCCCATCCGGTGGAACCGCGTGTTCTCGCGGACGCTGTCCGCGAAGCGCTCGACGATGAACGTGAAGACGTTGATCTGCTTCCGGTCGCGGTCGTGCTCGGCTCCGAGGACGCGCCCGACGCGCACGCCGTCGAAGTACACGGGAGCGCCGGTCGAGAGAGAGCCGAGCCGGTCGGTGGTGAGAACGAAGATCTTCCCCCTCTCCGGCGCGCGGAGGATCGGCGCGTACTCCTGGCCGACGAACTCGCGCGCGATCTCTTCCGAGCTCCCGGGCGAGATGGCGACGTACGTCCCGGCGAGCAGACTGCCGACCCCGCCCTCGAGTCCCGGCTCGACGATCCAGAACTTCGTGTCTTCCCGGAGCGCGTGACGCATGTACGAATCGAGCGAGATCCGCAGGACGACTTCCTCGAGGTTCTCGTCGATCGTGATCTTCTGGACCGTGCCGACCTTCGCTCCCTTGTAACGCACGGGACTGTAACGCTCGAGACCGCGCGCGTCGGCGAAGCGGACGGTGATGTCCCCGCCGCCGAAATAGCCGTAGCGCACGATCAGCCAGCCGACGAACAGAACGGCGAGGATCGGGAGAACCCAGACCCACGGCGACCACTCCGAGACGTGGACCCTCGCGCGCGGCGGATGCTCCGACCCCGGCTCGACGTGCGGCTCGTCTCTTTCCGTCACTGCGCTTCTCCTGCGGCGCGCCACATGAGTCGCGGCTGGAACGCCCGCACGGCGAATATCAGCAGGACGACGACGGCAAAGAAGGGCGTCGCTCCCGGTCCGGCCAGGATGTCGTCGACGTGGGGGAAGTCGACGATCGGCGCCGCGATCGCGGCGATGAACGGAATGATCATCGGCCAGCGCACGATCCGCCGCAGCGCGCGGAACACCCGCGTGCGCAGGACCAGACCCTCGCGGCTCGGGAAGCGCACCCGCGCCAGCAGCCACACCATGGCGACGAGCGAGATCAGCGGCACGGCGACCCCGGCGATGAGAAGGATGACGCCGAGCTGCCAGTAGCCGTAGTCCGTCAGGAGCTGAATCGTGTTCAGAATGGTGTGCTCCCAGACTCCCGTGAGCCGCTCATTGACGATGACCGCGAACTCGAGCGAAGGGAGGTAGAGGGGAAGTGCGGCGGCGACGGCCGCGGCGGCCGGCGCGAATCGCCACGAGATCCGCGGATTCAGCATCGCCCCGCAGCGGGGACACGGACCGCGGCGCCGCTTCGATTCCTCGATCGCAATCTCGCAGACCGCGCACGAAAGAACGTGGACCTCGGGGTCGGCTTCGGAATCCGGCATGATCGCGTTCCAGATCGCGCGGCGGTCGAGCGCCCGGTCCGCGACGAACGCGAGAATCGCCACCGCGAGGTAGCACCAGGCGCCGATGAGGAACGTGACTTCAGCCGGAACCGCCGCGCGGAAGTAGGCGATCAGCCCCGCGATCGCCACGATGTCCGTCATTGCCCAGCTCCGCAGCTCCTCGGTCCACCGGAACATCCGCCCCCGCTCCGGGATCTTCCACGCCCACCGCACCGACCCGAGCACCAGAACGAGCAGCAGCGCCCGCACCGCCGGAAGGAGAAACGCCGTGAGGAAGAAGCCGAAGGCAAACGGAAACCACACCTGCCGGTACATCTCCGCCACGCTCGAGACGAGGCGGCTCTGGTGGTAGAGGATTCCCTGAATGCTCGACTGCATGAGCGGAAGGACCGCCGCCGGCGGAAGGAGGAGGAGCACGACCAGAGCGGAGACGAAACAGAGGTCGAACCGCGTCGACTGCCGCCGGTCGAGCACCCGGTCGCAACGGTGACACTCGGCGATGCCGTGGCGCGGGAGAAGGGGAATCCTCTGTGTACTGCCGCAATCCGCACAGGTGATGGTCATGCCTCGATCTCGCCGCCGGGAGCGGTCTGGTAGCCCCCGCGGTGCAAGACGAGTTCCTGCCGCGCCCGCCGGCCTTGCGTTGCAGCGGGGGCGGGCGAAGAATCGCACCGTGAATTCGGCGCCCGTCGTCTGGATCGTCTCTGCCGAGCAGTGGACGCGCGCCCTGCTGCGCGGAGAGCTGATCGAGCGCGGATACGACGCCGTCGGCTTTCTGGACGCCGGAGACGCGCTCGACCATCTCCCCTCCCGCCCTCCCGACGCGATCATCGTCGAGCTGCGGGGCCTCCCGCGCCGGCAGCTCGAGCAGCTCGTCCGGATCGGCGTTCCGCTCATCGCGACCGGTGGAGCGACGGATCTCGCGGACGAGACTCTACAGGCGCTGGATCTCGCCGCCGTCCTTCCCCGCCCCGTCTCCCTCGGCACGATCGCCGACCGCGTCGCCGCGCTCGTCCCGCCCGGTAAAATCGAGTCGTGATTCCCGCGTCCCCGCGCAAGATCCTGCACGTCGACATGGACGCGTTCTATGCGTCCGTCGAGCAGCGCGATCGGCCCGAGCTCCGCGGCAAACCGGTCGTCGTCGGGTGGGAAGCCGCACGCGGTGTCGTATGCGCCGCCTCGTACGAGGCACGCGCCTTCGGCGTCCGCTCGGCCATGCCGATGGCGCGCGCGAAACGCCTCTGCCCCGACGCCGCGTTCGTCAAGCCGGACTTCTCCCGCTACAAGGAAGTTTCCATTCAGATCCGCGCGATCTTTCTTCGGCACACTCCGCTCGTCGAGCCGCTCTCCCTCGACGAGGCCTACCTCGACGTCACTCGCGAGCTCACCGGCCTCCCCACCGCGACGGCGACCGCGAAACGCATCCGCGAGGAAATCCGCGCCGAGACCGGTCTCACCGCCTCGGCCGGCGTGGCGCCCAACAAGTTCCTCGCGAAGATCGCATCGGACTGGAAAAAGCCCGACGGCCTCTTCGTCATCAAGCCGCATCAGGTCGACGCCTTTCTCCGGCCGCTCGAGATCAGCCGCATTCCCGGCGTCGGCTCCGCGACCGAGACGCTCCTCCAGGAGCGCGGTATCTATACGGTCGGAGACCTTCGCGAAATGGCGGAGACGGACCTGACCGGGTGGCTGGGCAAATTCGGCGAACGCCTCTTCGAGCTCGCCCGCGGGATCGACGAGCGCGAGGTCGTCCCCGACCGGAAGGCCAAACAGGTCTCCTGCGAAACGACGTTCGAGACCGACGTGACGATCGATGAAGTGACGGGATGGCTCCGCGAGGCCGCGGGGCAGGTCTGGGAGACCGTCTCGCGAAAAGATCGCCTCGGCCGGACGGTGACCGTGAAGCTGCGGACGGCCGACTTCACGACGGCCACGCGCCAGACCACGCCTCCCGCACTGCCGTCGAGCGCCGAGGAGGTGTCGGAGATCGCCGTGTCGCTTCTCGAGAAGTTCGACTTTCCGCCCGCGAGCCGGTACCGGCTCGCGGGCGTGGGAGTGTCGAACTTTCTCGACGAGATCGAGGAGGGGGAGCAGCCGCGGTTGTTTTGAGAGGCGTCTTGGGCGTCTTGGGCGTCTAGGGCGTCTTGGGCGTCT
>JBOGJQ010000253.1:0-2689 GCA_050745405.1 Thermoanaerobaculia bacterium
CTAGGTACTAGGTACTAGGTACTAGGTACTAGGTACTAGGTACTAGCTACTAGCACTCGGTAAGGGTCGAACGGGCGCGCGCGTGGCGCGGCCGTTTCAGGTTTTTGATATTGGCTGAAGAGGACGACCAGCAGGCGTCCTCGAGGACGAGGGAGGCATCGTGGCACGATACTCGGATCCCGTCTGCCGGCTCTGCCGGCGGGAAGGGATGAAGCTGTTCCTGAAGGGGGACCGCTGTTTCAAGGACAAATGCGCGATCGAGCGGCGCAATTACGCTCCGGGCCAGCACGGCCGGCGGCGCTCGAAGGTTCTCGGTTACGGGCTGCAGCTCCGCGAGAAACAGAAGGTCAAGCGGATCTACGGCGTGCTCGAGCGGCAGTTCCGCCTCTATTTCAAGGAGGCCGCGCGCCGCGGAGGCATCACCGGGGAGAACCTTCTCCGGCAGCTGGAGCAGAGACTCGACAACGTCGTCTACTCACTCGGGTTCGCGGCGTCGCGCGCTCAGGCGCGTCAGCTCGTCCGGCACGGGCACATCGAGGTGAACGGCCGGAAGCTGAACATCCCCTCCTATCAGGTGCGGAAGGGGGACGCGATCGCGGTCCGCGAGAAGAGCCGCAAGAACGAACAGATCCGCCAGGCCGTCGAAACGGCCTCGGGCCGCGGCGTTCCCGCGTGGCTCGAGCTCAACCCCGAGCAGTTCCTGGGACGGGTTCTCGATCTGCCGAAGCGCGACGATATCCGCCTGCCGATCCAGGAGAACCTGATCGTCGAACTCTATTCGAAGTAAGCCGCTGGCGAGGAGGCCGTAGCAGATATGTGGTCTGATTTTCAGAAACCGAAAAAGCTCGAATACGACGCCGAGACGCTCACCCTGACGTATGGCCGCTTCGTCGCGCAGCCCTTCGAGAGGGGGTGGGGTACGACGATCGGCAACGCGCTGCGTCGGGTCCTGCTGTCGTCGATCGAGGGTGCGGCCGTGACGGCGGTTCGCGTCGAGGGCGTGCTCCACGAGTTCTCGTCGCTTCAGGGCGTGGTCGAGGACATGACCGACGTCGTCCTGAACCTCAAGCAGATCCCCTTCCGCCTTCACGGCGGCGGGCCCAAGACCCTGTTCCTCGAGAAGAAGGGCGCGGGCGTGGTCACGGCGGGGGACATCGACGAGGATCCGGACGTCGAGATCCTCGACCCGACGGCGTACCTCTGCACCCTCTCGAAAGAGGGGAACCTGAAGATGGAGCTCCGACTCCGTCAGGGTCGCGGGTACGTGGTCGCCGACAAGAACGCCGACGCGGACCTTCCGCTCGGCTACATTCCGATCGACTCGATCCATTCGCCCGTGCGCCGCGTGAACTTCCACGTGGAGGGAGCGCGCGTGGGGCAGATGACCGACTACGATCGCCTCATCCTCGAGGTGTGGACGAACGGGGCGGTCACGCCGCAGGAAGCCCTCGGGCAGGCGGCGCAGCTCATCGGCGACCATATCTCGATCTTCAGCGCGTTCCAGACGGTCGCGCAGGAAGAAGAGGCCGCCACGGCCGTCGACACGGATCCGCGCATGGCGGAGCTGCTCGGCAAGCCGATCGAGGAGCTCGACCTGTCGGTCCGCTCGGCGAACTGCCTCAAGAACGCGAACATCCGGACGCTCGGCGACCTCGTGCAGCGCACCGAGCGCGAGATGCTCGCGACCAAGAACTTCGGCCGCAAGTCGCTCGATGAGATCAAAGACGTTCTCGGGAGCCTCGGGCTGTCGTTCGGCATGGGTGTGCGCGCGAGCGAGAAGCGCTCCGAAGCCGCGCACGTGACGGAGTAAGCCGATGAGACACGGGATGTCGTATCGGAAGCTCGGGCGTACGTCGAGCCATCGGAGCGCGATGCTGCGGAATCAGCTCGCTTCCATGATCGAGCACGAGCGCATCGTCACCACGCTGCCGAAGGCGAAGGAGCTCCGCCCCATCGTCGAGAAGTTCGTCACCCTCGGCAAGGACGACAACGTCCACAACCGCCGCCAGGCCGGCCGCTCCGTCGAGAACGACGTGCTCGTCGGCAAGCTCTTCGAGACGATCGCTCCGCGGTTCATGGAGCGCCCGGGCGGTTACACGCGCATCATCAAGCTCGGCCCCCGTCGAGGTGACGGCGCCGAGATGGCGATCCTCGAGTTCGTCGACTACGAGATGAAGGCGCCCGCGCCGGAAGCCCCCGCGAAGGGGCGGAAGGCGAAGAAGGCCGCGCCCGCCGAAGAGGGCGAAGCGGCCGAAGGCGAGGCCGAAGAGGCGGAAGAGAAGCCGGCGAAGAAGAAGAAGCCCGCCGCGCGGAAGGCCGCCCCCAAGAAGGCCGCGCCGAAAAAGCAGACCGCGTCCAAGAAGGCCGCCCCCAAGAAGGGCGGCGCGAAGGGATCGAAGCGGGGATCGTAAGTTCTCGCGAAGATCGTTCGGAAAGAGCGGGCCGAGAGGCCCGCTTTTTTCTTTTTCGGTTCCGAACACCAGGGCGTCGTCATTCTGAGCCGTGGAACGGCACGATGTGCCGGTGGGGCATGAATGACACGCTGTCATCCCGAGCGGTAGCGAGGGATCTGGGGGTCGGGCGCGCGAGATCCTCCGCTCCCACCCGCCCAGAGACGATGAGTAGGCCGGCCTCCTAAACGGCGTCACGGTATCGTGCGCCCATCTAACGCGGGCTCGAGGCCCAAACA
>JBOGJQ010000254.1:0-25957 GCA_050745405.1 Thermoanaerobaculia bacterium
GTTCGGCGCGGGCTTCGCCACGATCGGCGAAGGGGGATCGATCCCCTTCATGGGAATGCTCCACGAGAAGTTTCACGAGGCGCAGTTCGTCGTCACGGGCGTCCTCGGGCCGCACTCGAATGCGCACGGCCCGAACGAGTTCCTCGATCTGCCCACCGCGAAGAAGGTCTCTGCCTGCGTTGCGGCGGTGATTGCCTCGTAGGCGTTAGTCGCCAGTCGTCAGTCGTCAGTCGTCAGTCGTCAGGGAGCAAGACATACGCGCCGTCATCCTGAGGAGCGAAGCGACGAAGGATCTCCTCAGCTGCGACTCAGGCTCGCGACTCTGCCGGATTGAGACGCGGCTGAGGAGATCCTTCGCTCACAACCGCCCGCACCACCTCCCTTCTAATGACAGAGAGCTGTCATCCTGAGCGGTAGCGAGGGATCTGTCCGGGTGGGAGCGGAAGATCGTCGCGCGCCCGACCCCCAGATCCCTCGCCTCACGGCTCGGGATGACAGCTTGGAGTCATTCACGCTCCAACGGCACATCGTGCCGTTCCAGGGCTCAGGATGACGCTTTCACGATTGGGAGTGGTCCGGTGCCATCCCGCCGTTACAGGCCCATCTATGTCTCGAGATGAAATTCCTCTGGACGAGCTGATCGCCGTCGGCATCGTCCGCCGCCCGCACGGCATCCGCGGCGAGGCGAGCATCGAGCCCCTGACCGACTCGAGCGAGCGCTTCACGGAGCTCGATCGCGTCTGGCTCGTCGCCCCCGCCCGCGATCTGTCGATCGCCACGAAGATCGAAACCGCGCGCGTCCATGGCGATCGCGCCCTCGTCAAGCTCGAAGGCATCGACACGCCCGAGCGCGTCCGCGAGCTGCGCGACTGGACCGTCGAGATCCACCCCGACGATGCACGCGAGCTCGAGCCGGGCGAGTACTTCCTCCACGACCTGAAAGGACTCGACGTCGTCACGACGGAAGGACGCGCCGTGGGCCGCGTGACCCGCGTCGACGAGGGAGGCGGCGGGTTCCTGCTGACGGTGACCAAAGAGGGCGGCGGCACGTTCGAGATCCCCTTCGCCTCCGAGATCTGCCGCGAGATCGACGTCGCGGGGCGACGCCTCACCGTCGATCTTCCCGAAGGTCTCGAGGACCTCGCCGCGGCCGAGGAGGTTCCGGTGGCGGCGCCGGCGGAGCACGCGCGCCTCCGGATCGACCTCGTCTCGATCTTCCCGCGCATGTTCGACCCGCTTCTCGCGGAGGGTGTCGTCGCGAAGGCGCGGGAGAGCGGAATCCTCGCGATCAAAGTCTGGGATCTCCGCGATTTCACGAGCGACCGGCACCGGTCGACCGATGACGTCCCGTACGGCGGCGGGGCGGGGATGGTCATGCTCGCCGAGCCGGTCTTCCGCTGCGTGGACGCGATCCGGGCCGATGGCCCGGCCGGAAAGCGCCCTCTCGTCCTGCTCCCTTCACCCCAGGGGGAGATGTTCCGGCACGAAACGGCGCGGGAGCTCGCCGCCGGGGAGTGGCTCGTCCTGCTCTGCGGGCGGTACGAGGGATTCGACGAGCGCGTCCGCGAGGGGCTGGTCGACCGGGAAATCTCGGTGGGAGATTTCGTCGTCTCGGGGGGCGAGATCCCGGCGATGCTGATCGTGGACGCGGTCGCGCGGCTGGTCGAAGGGGTCGTCGGCGACTGGAATTCCGTCGAGGCCGATTCGTTTTATACGGGGCTGCTCGACCACCCCCATTACACGAGGCCGGCCGAGCTGCGCGACATGCGGGTGCCGGACGTGCTTTTGTCCGGACACGCGGAGCGGATCCGGAAATGGCGGAAGGAACAGGCCCTGCGGGCGACGCTCGCCCGGCGGCCGGATCTTCTCGACCGGATCGAGCTGGATGAGGAAGGGCGGAGGATGCTCGCGGCGATCCGCGGGGAACCCGCCGAGGAGCCGCACGGGCGGAAACGCCGCAAAGGTTGATCAGCACGGTGACTTTGAGGGATCCTCGAGTCAGGAAAGTGAAGGAAGTCCACCATGGCCGATTTGATGAAGCTCGTCGAGTCCGCGGAGACGCGGAAGGACGTTCCGCAGTTCGCTCCCGGCGACACGATCAAGGTGCACGTGAAGGTCAAGGAAGGCGACAAGGAACGGATCCAGGTGTTCCAGGGAGTGGTCATCGCGCGCCGGGGCGGCGGAAGCCGCGAGATGTTCACGGTGCGGAAGATCTCGGGCGGCGTCGGAGTCGAGAGGATGTTTCCGCTCTACTCGCCCACCATTGATCGGATCGAGGTGGAACGCCATGGCCGAGTCCGTCGCGCGAAGCTCTACTACCTCCGTGACCTCCGCGGGAAAGCGGCCCGCATCGAAGAGAAGCGGAAGGGTTGACGTTCCGCTCGAGCTGCGGGGCGGGCGCGCTCCGGAGCGGGTGGTCGGTCGCCTTCTCGGCGAGCTCGCGCGGCTCGCCGAGATGTCGGTCGTCGAGCGGTCGCTGCGCGCGGAGGGGTTCCGCGCGATCGCGGGGACGGACGAAGTCGGCCGCGGGTGCCTGGCCGGGCCCGTCGTCGCCGCCGCCGTCATCCTGCCGAACGACGTCGTCCTCGGCGTCAACGACTCGAAGCTCCTCGTTCCCCACGACCGCCGCCGCCTCGCCTCGCTCGTCCTCCACCACGCCCTGGCCGTCGGCATCGGCGCGGTCGAAGCGGACACGATCGACCGCATCAACATTCTCCGCGCGAGCAAGCTCGCGATGCGGATCGCGGTCGAGAACCTCCGCCGCCGCCCCGAGATCCTCCTCGTCGACGCCATCCTGGTCGAGTCGATTCATCTCCCCCAGATCCCGCTGATCGAAGGGGACCGCCGCAGCGTCTCGATCGCCGCCGCCTCCATCGTCGCGAAGGTCTATCGCGATCTTTTGATGGAGGCGTACGATCGCTGCTATCCTCAGTACGACTTCGCGAACAACCGCGGTTACGGGACCGAAAGTCACCTCCGGGCGATCGAGAAGCACGGACCCAGCCCGATTCACCGGCATTCGTTCGAGGGCGTCGCCGAGCCGCTGCTGTTCGAGATGGACCACTGACCGTATGGCGATCCAACGCGACAAGATCATCGCGAGCGCGGAGAAGCTCGTCGGAAAGGGAAAGATCGAGCCGGCGATCAAGGAGTACGAGCGCCTCCTCGACGAGAGCCCCAACGACGTCAACACGCTGAATCGCATCGGCGATCTCTGGGTCCGCGTCAACCGCACCGACGAAGCCGTCAAGGTCTTCACCCGGATCGCCGACCACTACGCCAAGGACGGCTTCTTCCTGAAGGCGATCGCGATCTTCAAGAAGATCAACAAGCTCGATCCCTCGCGCCTCGAGATCTACGCGAAGCTCGCCGACCTCTACGCGAAACAGGGTCTCGCGATGGAGGCCAAGGGGCAGTACCAGGTCCTCGCCGACTACTACATGAAGCACGGCGATCCGGACAACGCCCTGAAGACCTTCCAGAAGATCGCCGAGCTCGATCCGAACTCGATCAACGTCCACGTCAAGCTCGCCGACCTCTTCTCGCAGAACGGGAAGACGGCCGAAGCGCTCAAGGAGTACGACCGCGTCGGACGCATGCTCCTCAAGCGCGGCATGACCGACGAAGCCGTTCAGGTCTTCCGCAAGGCGCTCAAGATCGATCCGAAGAACGTCGATCTCGCCGAGTCGCTCGCGAACACGCTGCTCGAGGCGAAGGACTTCGACAACGCGCAGCAGATCCTGGAAGGCGCGCACGAGACGAACCCCGACAACCCCAAGATCGTGGCTCTTCTCGGGAAGGTCTACATCGGAAAGGGCGAGCTCGGCGCGGCGGAAGGGCTTCTCGAAGAGGGCTTCGCCCGGAATCCGCGGGAGGCGCAGATCGCCGAGCTGCTGGCGGACCTTCACCTCCGCCGCGGCAACGCCGGCGCGGCCCTCGACGTCCTGCAGCCGCTCACGGATGAGGCCCTCGGGCGCGGCGACCGCACCGCCGTCGAGATGCTCCAGCGCGTCCTCCGCGTCGATGCGGGACACATCGCGACTCTCGAGAGCCTCGTCGCGGCCTACGAGAAGCTCAACGAAGAGACGAACATCCTCTCCTCGATGAACAGCCTCGCGGAGGCGCACATCTCCCGCGGCGAATACGAGTCCGCGTCCGAAGTGCTCGAGCGGCTGATCCGGCGCGAGCCGGAGAACGCGCAGCATCGCGAGAAGCTCGCGTTCGTCCGCGCGAAGCTCGGCGGCGCGCCCGTCGAGATGCCCGAGCCCGCCCCTCCGCGCGCCGCGGCCGGGCCCCAGGCGCCCGATCTCACGATCGACATGGATGCCGAGTCGTTCGACATCGGTCTCGGAGCGCCTCCGCCCCTCCCGCCGCCCCCGTCCGTCGAACCGCCACCCGAGCCGGTCGCCGCCGAGCCGGGCGACGAGGACCTGGACTTCATCACCGAGCAGCTCACCGAGGCGGAAGTCTTCGCGAAGTACGGCCTGACGGAAAAGGCGATCGAGCACCTCCGGGCGGTCCTCGACCGCTCGCCGAACAACGTCACCGCGTACGATAAGCTCCTTCACGTCCACCTCGACGAGGGAAATGCCTCGGCCATCGCATCGGTCGGCGCGAAGTACCTCGGCCTGCTGCGCGACCGCGGCGATCTCGAGACCGCGGAATCGCTCGAGGCGGAGATCGTCTCGCGCGGCTTCTCCGTCGGTGGAGCCGGCGCCATCGAGCCGCCGGAGATCGTCGCCGAACCGGACATCGAGATCGAGGAGATCGACACCGATCTCGAGGTCGCGGCCGAAGCCGAACCGGAAGTCGTCGAGGAGATCGAGACCGACTTCGAGATCGAGCCCGCCGAGGAGCCGGCTCCTGCCGCCGAAGAAGAGCCCGGCATCGAGCTCGAGATCGAGGAGCCCGTCCTCGAATTCGACATGGAGCTTCCGGAGCCGGCAATCGCCGAGGAACCGGAGGTCGCCGAAGAACCGGCGGCCGAAGAGCTGGAGGTCGCGCCCGAAGAGGAGGTCCCGGTCGAGACGGCCGCGGAGGAGGAGCCGGCGCTCGAGCTCGGAGCCGAAGAGAGTTTCGAGATCGAGGCCGCCGAGCCGGAAATCGAAGAGGAGCCGGAGGCGGTCACCGCGGAACCGCTCGAGAGCGAGCTCGCCGCGCCGCCCGAGCCGGCGCTCGAGGAGCTCGGCGAGGTCGACTTCTACATCGAGCAGGAGCTCTGGGACGACGCGAGCGAGCGGCTGGGTCAGCTCGAGGCGCGGTTCCCCGCGAACGCGCAGCTCACCGCCCGCCGCAAGCAGCTCGAGTCGCGACGCGCGGCCGCCGCACCGCCGCCCCAGGCGCCGCCCGAGCCGGTCCAGCCCGAGACCGACCTTCTCGCCGAGATCCGGCAGGACGTCGAGGAGGAGATCGCTCCGAAAGCCGCGGTCGACGAGACGAACCTGTTCGACGAGGAGGACGACTTCTTCGATCTCGCGGCCGAGCTCGAGCAGGAGCTCGCGACCGACGAGGAGCCGCTGTCGATCGGCGAAGAGGAGCAGTCGCTCGAGGAGATCTTCAAGGAGTTCAAGCGCGGCGTCGAACAGCAGCTCGACGCCGAGGATTACGACACGCACTACAACCTCGGCATCGCCTACAAGGAGATGGGGCTCATCGACGAGGCGATCGGCGAGTTCCAGCTCGCCTCGAAGGACCCGAGGCGCATGATCGAGTGCTGCTCGATGCTCGGCCTCTGCTTCCTCGAGAAGGGGATGCCGCAGCTCGCGATCAAGTGGTACCAGAAGGGGCTCGAAGCGCCGGAGATCGGCGACGAGGAGCACCTCGGCCTCCTCTACGACCTCGGATCCGCCTACCTCGAGGTCGGCGACACCGCGAACGCGCAGAAGGCGTTCCTCGAGGTGTACGGAATCAACAGCAACTATCGCGACATCGTCTCGCGCATCAAGCAGCTCGAGGATGTGGCACCCTAGAGTTGAACAGTTGAAGAGTTGACCAGTTGAACAGTCGTCGCATCGCCCGGCCACTGTGCAACTGTGCAACTGTTCAACTCTTCAACTTCGCATAGATGTCACTTTCCCTCCTGACTCTTCTGCTTTTGACCGGCCTCGGCGCCGGCGCATTCGGCGCGCTGCTCGGCCTCGGCGGCGGCATCATCATCGTTCCGGTGCTCGTCCTCGCGGCGGGCGTTCCCATGCACACGGCCGTCGCGACGTCGCTGCTGTGCGTGATCGCCACCTCGAGCGGCGCGGCGTGGAAGAACGTCGCGAAAGGGGTCGCGAACGTTCGTCTGGGGCTCGTGCTCGAGTTCTGGACGGTCGTGGGCGCGATCGCCGGCGGCATGATCGCGGGGACTCTATCCGGTTCCACCCTCACCACGATCTTCGCGATCGTTCTCCTCGTGATTTCGACTCTGATGGTGCGCGGCCGGGTCGAGCCGGAGCTCGCCCAGCCGGAACCTGACGGCGAGGAGGAGTCGCGGGCGGCGCTCGAGGGGGCGTACTTCGACCTGCAGGCGGGGCGGGAGGTGCACTATCGGCCGCACCGCGTTCCGGTCGCCATGGGGATCTCCTCGGCGGCGGGTGTCCTGAGCGGTCTGCTCGGCCTCGGCGGCGGCATCATTCAGGTGCCGTCCCTCGTGAAGCTCTGCAGGGTCCCGATGAAGGCGGCGGCGGCGACCTCGAACTTCATGATGGGCGTGACGGGGGCGGCGAGCGCGCTCCTTTACTACGCCCGCGGCGACGTCGAGCCGGGAGTCGCCGCGGCGACGGTTCTCGGCATCCTCGGCGGATCGCGCGCCGGGACGTGGATCGCGGGGCGGCTCGAGCCGAAACTCCTGCGGCGCATCTTCGCGGTCGTCATGATCCTCGTCGCGATCCAGATGCTTCTGAAGGCGAAGGGATGGTGGCCCGCATGATCCGGCGGCGGTTCCGCGGCGCGACGATGGCCCTGCGCGGTGGCGCGTGGGTGAGCGGACTGCTGCTCGCCATCGGCCTCGCCGACGCGCTCATCGCGCCCGATCCGGCGGGAGCGATCGGACCCGAGGCTTTCGCCGCGGCCGTTCGCGGACTTCTCCGGTTCGAGACCGGATCGTTTCTCCATCTCGGTCTTCTCGCGTTGCTGCTCACGCCCGTCGCGCGCCTGGTCGTTCTCACGTTCGAGCTCGCTCGCCGTCGCGAAACGACTTTTGTGCTCGTCGCTCTCGGTGTACTCTTCCTTCTGGGCTCGAGTGTATGGATCGGATTGCACTGAACGCCGCGGAGTCGCCGCGATGAATCGATCGATCGAATCGTTTCTTCGCTTCGTCCATCTGACGTCCTCGGGACTTCTCGCCGGATCGCTCGCATTCGGCGGATCGGCTCTCTTCCCCGGATGGGAAGAGGAGCTGCCGGTGGAGAGAAAGCTCGAGGCGGAGAGGACGCTCAAGGCGTTCAACGCGATCGGGCCGACGGCGCTCGCGACGGCGGTGACGCTGCTCGTCGGGACACGTCGCGGCGCGGGGCGCCGCCGGATTCTCGACGCCGCCTCCGCGGCGAGTCTTGCCGGCGTCCTCGGCGCGACGCTGCTCGGCACGGTGCCGATCAACCGCAAGATTTCTCTCGAGCGCCCGCCGGACTACCCGAGCGACGAGTCGCTGTCGACCGCGAAGAACTGGGCGCGCGTCCACGCGCTGCGCACCGCGCTCGGCGTGACGGCGTTCGTCATCGCGGCGGGGGCGACGGTGCTGGCGAAACGAGAGTAGGGCCTATTTCGTGTTCCCGAAGTGATCGAACCCCTCCGCCGCCAGCTCCCCCTCCACACCGTCCCGAACGAGCCGCACGCCCGCGTCGGTCGTGAGGCGCCCGATCCGGTAGATCGGCCGGCCGAGCATCGACGAGAGCTCCCCTTCCCGGCGCGATGAGGTGAAGAGCAGCGCGAATTCTTCGCCGCCGTGCAGCACGGCGCGCTCCGGGTCGACGACGCCGACCGAGAAGCCGGCGCCCTCGATGTCGGGAAAACGCGGGACGCGCTCCCACTCGACGACAGCGCCGCATCCGGAGGCTTCGCAGAGGCGGTGCAGGTCGGTCGAAAGTCCGTCCGACACGTCGATGCACGCGGTGGCGAGCCGTCCGGCCGCGAGCGCGACGCCCAGATCGCTCTCGGGCTCCGGCGCGACCTGGCGCCGCAACGCCGACTGGGCGAACTCCTTCTGCGCGAATCCCGGCGTAACCGGGAGGTCGGCCGGAGGACGCACGGCGCCCGCGGCGTCGATCGTCCATCCGCGGCGCAGCAGGTGCAGCCCCGCCGCGGCACCGCCGAGCGGCCGGCTGACGAATACCGCGTCGCCCGCGTGGCCGCCCGACCGGAGGAGCGGGTCGACGCTCTCGTCGAGCTCTCCGATCGCCGCGATGGAGATCGTGAGATCGCGCGCCGACGACAGATCGCCCCCGACGAGCCCGACGCGCCACCGTCCCGAGGCGCGCGCGAGCGCGTCGACGAAAGTTTCGAGCTCGCGAAGGCGCTCGCGAGGGCATCCGATCGACAGGACGAACCAGCGCGGTCGCGCGCCCATCGCGGCAAGGTCCGACAGGTTCGCGGCGAGGCTCTTCTCCGCGACGAACCCGAGCGGGACGGCGGCCGTGAAGTCGACGCCCTCGAGCAGAAGGTCGGTCGTGACGACGATCCGGCCGCGCGGCGCGAGCACGGCCGCGTCGTCCCCGATGCCGACCACCGCGCCGGCCGGCGGGAACGCCGCGCGGATTCTCGCCACGATCTCGTCCTCGCGCATTCGAGGGCTGATGGTAGTGAATTTTGCCGGCGGCCGCCGAGTTTGATCCGGAGGCATGAACCTGCAATTCCTCGAAGTCCTCGGCAACGAGCTCGCCGTCGTCTGGGACGACGGCCACGAGTCGTACTACCCCCTCGGCGAGCTCCGCCGGAATTGCCCCTGCGCGGTCTGCGCGGGCGAGCCGGATCTGTTCGGCCGCGTCGCCCGGCCCCCCAAAGCGCCCCTGAGCCCCGCTGCCTTCGAGGCGCACGGGGTCGAGCGCGTCGGCAATTACGGTCTCGTCGTCCGATGGGGCGACGGACACTCTTTCGGCATCTGGACGCTCGACCGCCTCCGTGCCGCGTGTCCGTGCCAGGATTGCCGATCGTGACCTTCCTCACGGGCGCGGGCGCCGCTTCGGTTATCTTTGACGGTTGCGCGGAGTGATTCCGCCCGACGGATCATGCGAACTCTCCCTACGGCCCCGATCATCCTGACGCTTCTCGCGGCGCCCGCCCTCGCCGCGACGATCGTCGTCCCCTCAGACGCGCGCCTCGTCGAGAAGAGCGAGATCGTCGTCGTCGGCCGCGTGACGTCGGTCGAGCAGGTCGAAATCGACGGCGCGATCCGGACCGAAGCCCGCATCACGGTCGAACGGACGCTGAAGGGCGCGCCGGCACCGACCGTCACGGTCCGGGAGATCGGCGGCCGCCTCGGCGACCGCATCACCGTTCTTTTCGGCACGCCCGAATACATCGAAGGAGAGCGCGTTCTCGCCTTCCTCGCGCACGCGGAGGACGGCTCTTTCCGGACGGTCGATCTCCTCGTCGGAAAGTTCTCCGAGGAGCGGCGCGGCGAGGCGGTCGTCTGGACGCGCGATCTCGAAGAGAGCGGCGCGCGCCTTCTCGGCGAGGCCGCCGCGGATGTCGCGGCGGCACGGGACGCCGCGGCGTTCGAAGAGTGGATTCGCGACCGCGCCGCCGGACTCGATCCGCCCGCGACCTACTTCCTCGACCGCGGCGACCGCACGTCTGTGACGAGCGACTTCTCTCTGATCGCAGAGCCGGAGATCTACCGCTGGTTCGCCTTCGAGGACGGCGGAACGGTGGCGTGGCGGAGCGCGGGCACGCAGTCGGGCTACGCGGGGGGAGGCGTCGGCGAGCTGCAGACCGGCATGAGCGTCTGGACCTCGTACGCCTCGGCGCACATCCAGTACGCGTACACCGGCCCGACCACCACGACCGGAGGGCTCGACGCGCCGAACGGCATGAACGAAGTCGTCTTCAGCGATCCGAACGGGGAGATCGCCGGATCGTGGAACGGGACGGATGGCGTCCTCGCGACGGGCGGCTTCAACGCGGTGAGCGGCCCTCGAGCGTGGACGGCGCCCTTCGCGGGCGGGCCGGGGCATCAGGCAGGACCGCGTCAGGCGTATGCGATTCTCGAGGGAAGCATCGTCGTGCAGGACGGGGTCTCGTCCTCCTCCGGGATCAGCAGCGGAATGCTGGCCGAAGTCATGGCGCACGAGTTCGGCCATACCCTCGGCTTCGGTCACTCGTCCGATCCGACCGCTCTGATGTATGCCTCGCTTCAGAACATCGGCGCGTTTCTTCGCAATGACGATCAAACCGCGGCGCGATGGCTCTATCCCTCCAGCGGCGCCGCGCCGCCCGAGCCGCCGGTCGTGCCGGCGGCGCCGAGCAACCTCGCCGTCGTCGAGCTCGGGCCCGACAGCGCGCAGATCAACTGGAAGGACAATGCGACCGACGAGACGGCGCAGATTCTCTACGTGCGTCCGGCCGGCGGCGCCTTCGCGAAGTTCACCGAAGTCGGCGCGAATGTCACGACGGCGAACCTGTCGCTCGAAGGGGGACGGACGTACTCGATCCGCGTCACGGCACGGAACGCGGCGGGAGAGTCGGCGCCGTCGAACACGATCGACGTGCAGGTCCCGCTTCCGCCGCTCGAAGCGGCGTTCAGCCTCGCGCCGCCGACGGGAACCGCCGGCATCACGACGTTCTCTTTTTACGATCAGTCGACCGGGCGCATCGCGTCGCGGCAGTGGAGCTTCGGCGACGGCGGCGGATCGACGCTCACGAATCCGACACATCTCTATCAGCAGCCGGGCTCGTTCCAAGTCCGTCTGACGATCCGCGGCATCGACGGCAAGGAAGCCGTGGCCGAGCGCGCGGTCCTCGTCGCCGCCCCGCCGCTGTTCGTCGCCGATTTTGCGTGGGAACCCGGGCAGGTCCTCGCGGGAACGCCGGTGCGGTTCGAGGATCAGTCGGCGGGCTCGCCGATCTCGTGGTCGTGGACATTCGGCGACGGCACGAGCTCGACCGAGCAGAATCCGACGAAGACTTTCGACGCGCCAGGCATCTACCGCGTCGGCCTCTCGATCGGCAACGGCGTGCAGACCTCGCTCGCGACTCGTGACGTGACGGTGCTCGCGGGCGCCGGCGGGGAGCCGCCGGTTACGGCCGAGTTCGACGCGACCACCTTCCAGCCGCGCGCGGGGCAGACCGTGCACTTCACGGATCGCTCGACCGGGTCACCGTCGGCGTGGAGCTGGGACTTCGGAGACGGCGCGAAGAGCACGCTCCAGAGCCCGAGCCACTCCTGGACCTCGCCGGGGACGTATCTGGTCACGCTCGTGGCCGCCCGCGGCGGCATCTCGAGCACGCGGACGCGCGTCGTCCACGTCCGCGAGGCGTCAGCCGCCTATCACGGGATCGTTCCCGCCGCCGCGCAGACCCCGGGCGCCGCGGGAAGCGAGTGGCGGACCGATCTCGCGCTCCACAACGCCGGCTCCGAGGCAGCCGACGTCACCGTCCGCTACATTCCGGATCCCGGAGTCGCCGCCGCGACGCGGACGATCCGGATTCCGGCGAAGTCGACCCTCTCCTGGACGTACGCGCTCCAGTCGATCTTCGGCCTCGCTTCGGGTCGCGGTGCACTCGCAATCGACGCGACCGCCTCCTCGGAGACGCCCGAGCTTCACGTCTCGAGCCGCACGTATACGGCGAGCGGCGACGCGACGTACGGCCAGTTCGTTCCCGCGGTCGATCCGCCGACGAATGCAACGACTCTCTGGCTGACGGGCATCGAGTCGACGGCGGCGTTCCGAACGAACATCGGGTGGACGAATCCGTCGGAACGCACCGTTCGCGCGCGCCTGCGGATGTGGGATGCGAGCGGCGCCGACCTCGGATCCCGCGATCTCGATCTCGCCCCCTCGAGCTTCGGCCAGCTTCCTCTCGCGACGATCTACGACTTTCTCGCGACGCAGCCGAGGAGCGGTCTCACGCTGCGGATCACGACCGACGGCGAAGGAATCGTCGCCTATGCGTCTCTCGTCGATCAGCGGACGAACGATCCGACGTTTCTCCTCGCGCGCGAGCTCCCGTCGGGCGACCGCCTCGTCGTCCCTGCGGTCGCGAAGACGCCCGGCGCCGGCGGAACGTTCTGGCGGACGGATCTCGCCCTGTTCAATCCCGCGTCGACGCTCATGCAGGTGCGCGTCCGGCTTCTCGAGTCGGGTCTCGACAACCGTTTCGCGCCGTGGAAGGAGATCGCGATCTCCCCGTCGCGCGGCGTGACGATCGCCGACCTGTATGGATGGCTCGGCCGCGGGAGTGGAACGGGCGCGCTCGAGATCGCGTGGAGCGGCGCCGCGAACGGCCCGGTCGTCACCTCGCGCACGTACACGACGCGCGCGAGCGACGGCGGCACGTTCGGTCAGGCCGTGCCGGCGATCGCCCTCGACGACCCTGAGACGTCGCTCGTGATCGCCGGCCTCCGGTCCGACGCTCGATTCCGGGCGAACGTCGGCTTCGTCAGCCACGCCGACGTCCCGACCGGCGTCTCGATCCAGGCGATCGCGCCGGACGGAACGCCGCTCGCCGAATCGTTCGTTCCGCTCGCGCCGCGCACGCACCTCCAGATGCCGCTCGCGTCGCTGTTCCCGTCGCTGCCGAACGCCGACACGATCGGCGAAGTGACGCTCGTCGCGCGCCCCTCCGGCGATCCGTCGATCCTGCTCTACGGTTCCGTCGTCGACCGCGCGTCGGGCGATCCGGTTTTCATCGACTGACGCGTTGCGTCTTGGGCGTCTTGGGCGTCTTGGGCGTCTTGGGCGTCTTGAGCGTCCGCAATGCCCCCGTCATCCTGAGCGAGGGTGGCCGGGCGGGTGTGAGCGAAGGATCTCCTCAGCCGCGTCTCAAAACGGCAGGATGTCGCGAGTCTGAGTCGGAGCTGAGGAGATCCTTCGTCGCTTCGCTCCTCAGGATGACGGCGTTCGGGATGACGTCTTCAGCTTCTCGACGAGCTCCTTCACCGCGTCGGCCGACTTTTTGAGAGCCGCCTTCTCCCCCTCGTCCAGGGTGATCTCGACGATCTGCTCGACCCCGCGCGCGCCGAGCTTGACCGGCACGCCGACGAAGAGACCACGGAATCCATATTCCCCGTCGAGGTACGCGGCGCACGGGAGGATCTTTTTCCGGTCCTGGAGGATCGCCTCGACCATCTCGGCGGTGGCGGACGACGGCGCGTACCACGCCGAGGTGTTGAGGAGGTTCACGATCTCGGCGCCTCCGGTGCGCGTCCGCTCGACGATCTTCTCGATCCGCTCCGGCGGAATCAGCTCCGTGATCGGAATGCCGGCGACCGTCGAGTAGCGCGGCAGCGGGACCATCGTATCGCCGTGGCCACCGAGCACGAAGGCGTGCGTGTTCTCGACCGAGACGTCGAGCTCCATCGCGATGAACGCGCGCATCCGGGCGGAGTCGAGGACGCCCGCCATGCCGATCACGCGCTCGCGCGGAAACCCCGAGACGCGGCGCGCGACCTCGCACATCGCGTCGAGCGGATTCGAGACGATGATCAGTATCGTTTCGGGCGATCGCTTCACGACTTCGCGCGTGACCGACGCGACGATCTCCTCGTTCTTCCACAGCAGGTCGTCCCGGCTCATCCCCGGCTTCCGCGGGAGGCCGGCGGTGATCACCACCACGTCCGAGCCGGCCGTCTCGTCGTAGCCGTTCGTGCCGACCAGCTTCGCATCGAACCTCTCGACCGGCGCCGACTCCAGCATGTCGAGCGACTTCCCCTGCGGCACGCCCTGGACGATGTCCACGACCACGACGTCGGCCAGGTTCTTTTCCGCGATCCGCTGGGCGAGGGTGGCGCCCACGTGTCCCGCGCCCACCACCGTGACTTTCGTTTTCATGAAACTGCCCCTTTCCGTACGATGCAGCGGCCGGGATTCTATCGAATCCTCCGGGGGGACCTGCTGGCACCGAAATTGACGAGGCCGCCATCGTGCTGAAGCGATTCGCCGAGACCGCAGCCGCGATCGGCGCGACCTCAAAGAAGACCGAGAAGGAGCGGAGTCTCGCCGGCTATTTCCGATCGGTCGACGACGCGACACTCGAACGGGCGGCGGTGTTCTTCGCCGGCTCGCCGTTTCCGCGGCGCGAGGAGCGCGTGACCGGCGTCGGCTGGGCGGCCCTCGCCGACGCCGCGGGCGCGGTCACCGGCGCGACGCGCGAGGCGATCGCCGCCGCCGCGCAGCGACTCGGCGACCTCGGCGACGCCATCGCGGAGTTCTTCCCCGAAGCGCACGCGGACGTCGCCGCGGGCGAAGTCACCGTCCTCGAGATGGGGGAGACGTTCGATGCGCTCGCCGCCGCGTCGGGGCCGAAAGCGAAGGGAGAGATTCTCGTCGCCTTTTTCCGGCGCCTCCACCGCGACGAGGCGCGTTACGCGGTGAAGATTCTCACGGGAGAGTTCCGCATCGGCCTTCAGGAGGGGCTCGTCGAGTCGTCGATCGCGAAGGCGTTCGACCGCCCGCTCGCGAGCGTTCGCCACGCCCACATGTTCAACGGAGATCTCGGCGCGACGGCCCTTCTCGCGCGCGCCGGAGCGCTCGAGAGCGCCGCGATGACGCTCTTTCACCCGATCGGCTTCATGCTCGCTCAGCCGGAGGAGGATCCCGGCGCGATCGTCGAGCAGCTCGGCCGCGCTGCGATCGCGGACGACAAGTACGACGGCATCCGCGCGCAGATCCACGCCGAGGGAGGGAAGGTCCGGATCTACTCGCGGACGTTCGACGAGATCGGCTCGCGATTTCCGGAGATCGCCGAGGCAGCCGCGGCGCTTCCGGCGTGCATTCTCGACGGGGAGATCGTCGCGTTCCGCGACGGCATCCTGCCGTTCGCCGTCCTGCAGACGCGGATCGGACGAAGGAAGCTCACCGACGCTCTTCGTGCCTCGGCGCCCGTCGTCTTGTTCGCATTCGACGTGCTGTACGCGGACGGCGAGGCGCTCTTCGAGATCCCGCTGCGCGCGCGGCTCGAGCGGCTGCGGTCCATGGTTCCGGAAGAAGGAGCGATCCGGCTCGGCTGGCAGACCACCGTCGCGTCGGGCGGCGACGTCGAAGCGGCCTTCGACGCCGCGCGGCGCCGGCGGAACGAGGGCCTCGTCGTCAAAGCCCCGGAGTCGCTCTACACGCCGGGACGCCGCGGAAAGGCGTGGCTGAAGTACAAGAAGGCGCTCGCCACGCTCGACTGCGTCGTGACGGCCGCGGAGTTCGGCCACGGAAAGCGACGCGGCGTTCTGTCGGACTACACCTTCGCGGTCCGGTCCGACACGGAGCTTCTGAACATCGGGAAGGCGTACTCGGGACTCACCGACGCGGAGATCGACGCGTTGACGCGGCGGTTTCGCGAGATCACCGGCGCGCGCTACGGTCCCGTGCACGTGGTCGCGCCGGAGGTCATCCTCGAGATCGCGTTCGACCGGATCCAGGAGTCGAAGCGACACAAGTCGGGGTACGCCCTCCGGTTCCCGCGCATCGCGCGAATCCGGGACGACAAGACGGTCGCCGAGATCTCGACGCTCGACGAGGTGCGGCGCATTTACGAAGGGCAGAGGGCGCGCGAGGAGGGATAGTGGCCTCTACGCTATCATCCGGCGCGATGTCTTCCGCGACCTACCAACGGATCGGCGAGACGTTCCTCGCCGAGCCGCCGAAGGAGCTGGCGCTCGAAAAGGGGTTCCGGTTCCGGCACGGCGAGACGGTCGCGCCGTTCGCCCTCACCTACGAGACGTTCGGAACGCTGAACGCCGACCGCTCGAACGCGATCCTCGTCTGCCACGCACTCTCGGCGAGCGCGCACGCGGCGGGGAAGTACGCCGAGGACGATCCGAAGCCGGGGTGGTGGGACGGGATGATCGGGTACGGGAAGGCGTTCGACCTCGATCGGTGGTTCGTCGTCTGCGTGAACCTTCCGGGGTCGTGCTTCGGAACGACGGCGCCGGCGTCGGTCGACCCGGCGACCGGAACGCCTTACGGATCGCGATATCCCTGGCCGACCATCGAAGACGCCGTCGAGTCGCAGCGCCTCGTTCTCGAGCACCTCGGCATCGATCGCGTGGCGGCCGTCGCGGGCGGCTCGCTCGGCGGGATGCAGGTCCTCTCGTGGGCGGCGATGTATCCGGAGAAGGTCGCATCGATCGTCTCGATGGCGGCGGCCGGCGCGGTTCCGGTCGAGGGGATCGCGTGGCACATCATCGGCCGGAAGATCGTGGAGGCCGACCCCGCCTTCAACGGCGGCGATTACTACGACGCGGCCGTGCCGCTCCGCGGCCTCGAGGTCGCGAGAATGGTCGGCCACATGACGTACCTGTCGACCGAAGCGCTCGAGCGGAAGTTCGGGCGGCGCCGGCGGCAGGGGACGCGGCAGTTCGAGATCGACTCGTACTTCGAGTACCAGGGGGCGAAGTTCGCGCGGGCTTACGACGCGAACTCCTATGTCCGCATCCAGGCCGCGATGGACGAGATGGACCTCGACGAGCAGTACGGCTCGCTCGACGACGCGTTCGCGCGCTTCACCGGCCGGGCGCTGCTCGTTTCGTTCGACACGGACTGGCTCTTCCCGCCGCGCGAGGTCGAGCGGGTGCACGCCGCGATGCGCGGCCGCGGCATCGATGTGACGTATCTTCCGATGGAGACCGGCAACGGCCACGACGCGTTCCTGATCGACTTCGATCTGATCACGCCGCCGGTCGTGGAGTTCCTCGGCGGCTGACTCCGTCCTATACGTCCTATCGGTCCCATGTGTCCTATTCGTCCTATTCCCTGATGGGACCTATAGGACGCATAGGACATATAGGACGAATAGGACGGCGGGCGCTTACGCCTTCACCACGGCTTCCGGCTCGCCGATCGGCGCTTTGTACCCGCACTCCTTGTTCGGGCACGCCTCGAGCCGGCCCATTTTTTTCGACTCTTTCTCGACGAGGATCGGGTTGCCGCACTCGGGGCACGCCTTCGCGATCGGCTTGTGCGAGACCGCGAACTTGCACTTCGGGTAGCGGTTGCAGGAGTAGAACGGGCCGCGGCGCGAGAAGCGCTGCACGAGCTCGCCCTCGCCGCACTCGGGGCACGTCACGCCCGTGGGCTCGGGCGCCGAGGCGACCTTCCCGCTCCGGCTGATCTTGCGGATGTTCGAGCACTCCGGGTAGCCGGCGCACGAATAAAACGGGCCGTAACGGCCGCTCTTGAGGACCATTTCGCGGCCGCACTTCTCGCAGGGCGGCTGCGGCTCGGTCGGGATGTTCGCCTTCAGCAGCCGCGGGTCCTTCGTGTTCTTGCACTCCGGGTATCCCGTGCACGCCCAGAACTGCCCGAACCGCGAGCGCTTGAGAGTCATCGGCTTGCCGCACTTGTCGCAGATGACCTCTTCCGCGCCCTCGGCCTGCGTCCCCTCTTTGGCTATCTCGCGCGTCGTCTTGCACTCGGGGTAGTTCGAGCAGGCGAGGAACTCGCCGAACCGCCCGAACTTGATCACCATCGGCGCGCCGCAGTTCTCGCACACCTCCTCGGTTTTGATCCCCTCGCCCTTGACCTGCGTCATCTGCTTTTTCGCCTTCTCGAGGTCCTTGTTGAACTTCTTCGAGAAGCTCGAGATCGACTTCTTCCAGTCGGTGTGCCCTTCCTCGATCTCGTCGAGCTCTTCCTCGAGACGCGCCGTGTAGGTCTCGTCGATGATGTCGGCGAACGACTCCTTGAGGAGGCGCGTCACGAGCATGCCGAGCTCGCTCGGGCGGAACTTCTTCTCCTCGTCCTTGTAGGTGTAGTCGCGCGTCTGGATCGTCTGGAGGATCGTGCCGTAGGTCGAGGGGCGGCCGATCCCGTTCTCCTCGAGCGCCTTGACCAGGGTCGCCTCAGTGAACCGCGGCGGCGGCTGCGTGAAGTTCTGTCTCGTGTCGAGCTCCCGCAGGGTGAGGCGGTCGCCCTCGGTGAGCGGCGGGAGCAGCTTGCTCCCGGGCTTCACCGTCTCGGCCTCTTCGTCCTCGAGATCCTCGTCGTCGCGGAAGACGGACAGAAAACCGGCGAACTTGAGGACCTCGCCGGACGCGCGGAGGGTGACGGGACCGTTCTGGATGTCGACGTCGGTCACGTCGAACAGCGCCGGCTTCATCTGCGATCCGACGAAGCGCTCGAAGATCATCTTGTAAAGGTTGTACTCGTCCTTCGAGAGGAACGGCTTGACGCGCTCCGGGTCGAACTCGACCGAGGTCGGACGGATCGCCTCGTGCGCTTCCTGCGCCGCCTTCTTCGTTTTGTAGGTGTTCGGCGTCTCGGGGAGGATCGCGTCGCCGTACTTCGCGGCGATGTAGCCGCGGACCTCGGTCAGCGCCTCGTCCGAGACGCGCGTCGAGTCGGTGCGCATGTACGTGATGAGGCCGACCTGCCCCTGATCGCCGATCTCCTTCCCTTCGTAGAGACCCTGCGCGATCTGCATCGTGCGGCGGACCGGGTAGCGGAACCGGCGATACGCCTCCTGCTGGAGCTTCGAGGTGATGAACGGCGCCCCCGGCGACTGCTTTTTCTCTTTCCGTGCGACGTTCGCGACGACGAACTCGCCGTCCCGGAGGATCGCCTCGAGCCGCCGCGCCTCGGTCTCGTTCGGGATCTCGGCTTTCTTCCCGTCGACCTTGGTCAGCTTCGCCGTGAACGGCGGCGGGGTGGGGCCCTCGAGCCGCGCCGCGAGCGTCCAGTACTCGACCGGAACGAACGCGCGGATCTCCTCCTCGCGGTCGACGATCATCTTCAGGGCGACCGACTGCACGCGCCCCGCGGAAAGTCCGCGGCGGACCTTGTCCCAGAGCAGCGGCGAGAGCTTGTAGCCGACCAGGCGGTCGAGCACGCGACGCGCCTGCTGCGCGTTCACCTTATTGACGTCGATCTCGCCCGGCATCTCGATCGCGCGCCGGACGGCGTTCTTCGTGATCTCGTGGAAGAGGATCCGGCGGATCTTCTCGGCGTCCTTGCCGAGGATGTTCGCGATGTGCCAGCCAATGGCCTCTCCCTCGCGGTCGGGGTCGGACGCGATGAAGATCGACTCGGCCTTCTTCGCGGCCGCCCGGAGCTCGGCGACGACCTTTTCCTTCCCCTCGAGCACCTCGTACGTCGGCTCGAAGGTCGTCTCGTCGACGCCGAGCTCGCTCTTCGGCAGGTCACGGATGTGCCCCACCGAGGCCTTGACCGTGTAGTCCTTGCCGATGAACTTGTTGATCGTTTTCGCCTTTGCGGGCGATTCGACGATGACGAGATGTTTGGCCAATGCGGCTGCTCCTGTTCGGGTCCTTTGCTTCTGGTTTTCGGCGGCGCCCATCGGCACCACCACGTTCAGAAGAGGCGTGAACCCTCGCCGCTTCCCTTCAAATTCCGGAGAGTCAAAGGGAGACAGGATACTCCAGCGCGGAAAAGGCGGGCTGTTGCGCGGAGTCCGCGACCTCTAAATGATGCGCGCGAAGAGACTTCGGCGGCCCCCGCCGAACAATTTTCTCTCGGATGAAGAGTCCGCCACATCAGCAATCGGCGATCGCAGATGGCGTCCTATTCTTCCTCGATCGCTTCTTTGTACTTCTTCGTTTTGTTGTAGAGCGTCTTGTACGAGATCCCGAGAATCTCGGCGGTCTTCTTCCGGTCGCCGTCGGTCATGTTGAGGGTCTCTTCGATGACGCGCTTCTCGATCTCTTCCATCGGCTCGCCGAGAGGGATCGTGATCATCCCCTTGCCGCGCCTCCGGCGGTTCTCGAGGAACTTGTCGGGAAGGCAGTCGACCGTCAGCGCGTCTCCGCGCGCCATGATGAACGCGCGGTTGATCACGTTGCGCAGCTCGCGGACGTTCCCCGGCCAGTCGTACTGCGAGAGCACCTCGAGGAACTCTCCGTCGATCTTCTCGACGTTCTTGTCCTCGGTCTCGTTCAGCTTCTCGAGGAAGAACATCGCGAAGAGCGGAAGGTCCTCCTTCCGCTCGCGGAGGGGGGGAACCTCGATCGGAAAGACGTTGAGGCGGTAGTAGAGATCCTCGCGGAGCCGCCCTTCCTCGATCGCCTTGTGCGGGTTGCGGTTCGTCGCCGTGAGGATGCGCGCGTCGATCGAGATCTCCTCGTTGCCGCCGACGCGGCGGAACCGCCCCTCCTCGAGCACCCGGAGCAGCTTGACCTGCAGGTCGAGCGGCATCTCCGTGATCTCGTCGAGGAACACCGTCCCGCCCTTGGCCATCTCGAAGTAGCCCTCGCGCCGCTTGATGGCGTTGGTGAAGGCGCCCTTCTCGTGGCCGAAGATCTCCGATTCGATGAGGGTCGGCGAGATCGCGCCGCAGTTGAAGGCGATGAACGGCTTCACCCGGCGGCGCGAGAGATGGTGGATCGTGTTCGCGACGACTTCCTTGCCGGACCCCGACTCGCCGACGATCATGACGTTCGCGTCCGTGTTCGCGACCATCTCGATCTCTTCGAAGAGCTTCTGCATCGCGCGCGATTTCCCGACCATGTGGCCGAGGGCGCCCATCTTCTGGAGCTGACGGCGAAGCTCGAGGATCTCGCGCTTCATCATCTGCTTGTCTTCGACGCTCTTGAGGATGACCTCGAGGCGCGGAAGGTCCACGGGCTTCGTCACGTAGTCCTCGGCCCCGACCTTGAGCGCCTTCACGGCCGAATCGACCGTCGCGTGCCCCGTCAGGATGATCACCGAGACGTCCGGATAGGTTTCCTTGAAGCGTTTGAGCAGATCGAGCCCCGACCCGTCGGGGAGCTTGAGGTCGACGATCGAGACGTCCGGCACCTGGCGCATCGCCGATTTCCAGGCATCCTTGATCGTCCCCGCGAGCTCGACCTCGTAGGACCACTCTTCCATGACGTCCGCCATGCCGGCCGCGGTCGCCTGATCATCATCGACAATCAGAATCTTCGTCATTCCTCACCTGATGGGAGCGCCAGCTCGAGGACGATGTCGTCTCCGGCCGAGCGGGCCTCCAGCGCGCCACCGTAACACTCGGCGAGCAGGCGCGCAGCCGCGAGAGCGATCTGCGGCGCTCCAGTCGTGTCGCTGTAGTAGAACTTGAACAACTTCCCCAATTCCGACGCATCGATCGCCGCGGCGCCGGTGAGACGGACCCGGACCCGGCCGTCGGAAGATTCTTCGGTGATAACCGCAGGAGGGCCCGTGAAAATTTTGGGCGCCGCTTCCGCGATCCAATCGACGATCTCCCGCGCGCGCTCCTCGTGAGCGAGAACGACGCCCCGCGCGCCCCCGGCGCCGGGAAACCGCCTCGCCACGATCGGCGCCAGATCGACCGCCGTCGGGGCGCGCGCCGACTCCGGCGGCACGCTCTCGAGCAGGACGACGTCGAAGATCCGCGCCATACGCCTCAGCTCGGTCTCGATCGACGACGCGTACTCCCGCACCTTCTCCTTATCGCCCTCCCCGCTCTTCCCGAGACGCATTTTCAGGAGCTCGAGATTCAGAACGGCGATATTGAGCGGCGTCTTCAAATCGTGATTGACGTCCGCACTGCGGCGGAAGATCGCTTCCGCGAAGCGTTCGAGCCAGCGTTCCATCTTGAGTCCAGAGTCGGGAGTCCGGAGTCGGGAGCCCGAGACTCTCGACTCTACTCCGTTCGCCGGTGGACAATCTGGATTTTCGCAATCGACTCTTCGAGCTTCGCCTCGGCCAGAGCGAACGCTTCGTCGTGCGAGGCGAGGCTGGCCAGCTCGCGCTGCGCTTCCTCGCGCATCCGCTCCGCTTCCTCGACGTCGATCTCCTCGGGGAGATACGCCCCTTCCCCGAGGACGATGACGCGGTCCGGCAGGACCTCGGCCGTTCCCCACGACATCGCCAGCCGGGTGACGGTCGCCCCCGCCCGGTACGACAGCTCGCCGATCCGCAGCAGCGCGAGGAGCGGCGTGTGCCCGGGCAGAATGCCCAGCGCGCCGTTCCATCCCGGAAGGACCACCTCGTCGACATCCGCGTCGACGACCTTCCGGTCGCGCGTGACGACGACGAGACGAATTTTGGTCGCGATCTCCGCCATGATCGGTCCCTACGCGGCCTGGCTCCGCAGCTCCTCGGCGCGCGCGAGCACGTCCTCGATCGTGCCCTGCAGCAGGAACGCCTGCTCCGGCACGTCGTCGTGCTTCCCTTCGACGATCTCCCGGAAGCCGCGGATCGTCTCGTCGATCTTCACGTACTTCCCCTTGATCCCGGTGAACTGCTCCGCGACGAAGAACGGCTGCGAGAGGAACCGCTGGATCTTGCGCGCGCGCGCGACCACGACCTTGTCCTCCTCGGAGAGCTCGTCCATGCCGAGAATCGCGATGATGTCCTGCAGGTCCTTGTACTTCTGGAGCACGGCCTGGACCGACCGCGCCGTGTTGTAGTGCTCGTCGCCGAGAATGCGCGGATCGAGAATCTTCGAGGTCGAGGCGAGCGGATCGACGGCGGGGTAGATGCCGAGCTCCGCGATCTGGCGCGAGAGAACCGTCGTCGCGTCGAGGTGGGCGAACGCCGTCGCCGGCGCCGGATCCGTGAGGTCGTCCGCGGGAACGTAGATCGCCTGGACCGACGTGATCGAGCCGCGGCGCGTCGAGGTGATGCGCTCCTGCAGCTCGCCCATCTCCGTCGCGAGGTTCGGCTGGTAACCGACGGCCGACGGCATCCGGCCGAGAAGCGCCGACACCTCCGAGCCCGCCTGCGTGAAGCGGAAGATGTTGTCGATGAACAGGAGCACGTCCTGGTTCTCGACGTCGCGGAAGTACTCGGCGACGGTCAGCCCCGTCAGGCCCACGCGGAGACGCGCTCCCGGCGGCTCGGTCATCTGCCCGTAGATGAGCGCCGCCTTCGACTGGGATGGATCGCCGGGGACGATGACCTTCGTCTCCTCGAACTCGAGATAGAGGTCGTTCCCCTCGCGCGTCCGCTCGCCGACGCCGGCGAACACGGAGAAGCCGCCGTGCTGCCGCGCGACGTTGTTGATGAGCTCCATGATCAGAACGGTCTTGCCGACGCCGGCGCCGCCGAACAGGCCCGTCTTCCCGCCCTTCGTGTACGGCTCGAGAAGGTCGATGACCTTGATGCCCGTCTCGAACATCTCGACGTTCGTCGACTGCTCCTCGAACGACGGGGCCTCGCGATGAATCGGCCAGCGCTCCTCGACCTGCACGGGGCCGCGCTCGTCGACCGGCTCGCCGAGCACGTTGAGGATGCGCCCGAGAGTGCCGCGGCCGACCGGGACGGAGATCGGCGCGCCGAGGTCCATGGCTTTCATGCCGCGGACCATGCCGTCGGTCGGCTTCATCGCGATGCAGCGCACCTGCCCCTCGCCGATGTGCTGCGCGACCTCGGCGACGACGTCGATTTTGACCTTGCCCAGCTCGCCGTCGTCGACGATCCGGATCGCGTTGTAGATCGCGGGGAGATGCCCTTCCTCGAACTCGATATCGAGGGCGGGTCCGATGACCTGAATGACGCGGCCAATTTTCTGATTCTCTGCCATGGGTTCGATCTCCGGATTTCGGTTCGGGGCGGGCGATCAGCCGAGAGCGGCCGCGCCCGATACGATTTCGATGATTTCCTTCGTGATCGCCGCCTGCCGGATGCGGTTGTAGGTCAGTGTCAGGCGATCGATCATGTCCGATGCGTTCTTGGTCGCCGCTTCCATCGCGTTCATGCGCGCCGCGTGCTCGGCGGCGGCGGATTCGAGAAGGATGCGGTAGAGCTGGAACTCGACGTAGCGGGGGAGGAGCTGGTTGAGGATCGTTCCCGGCTCGGGCTCGTAGAGGTAGTCGATCGCGCCAGGGCGGTCGTCGCGGGCGAGATCCTCGACCGGAAGCATCCGCTCGAGACGCACCTGTTGCGAGATCATGGAGCGGAACTCGTTGTAGACGACGTAGACCGCGTCGATCTTTTCGTTCGCGTAGTCGTCGATGATCACGTTCGCGATCTCGCGCGCGGTGTCCATCGACAGCGCCTGAAAGATGTTCACGGCCTGGAAGCGGATCGGAACCGCACGCTTCCGGAGGAAGTCGTTCGCCTTCCGCCCGACCGGGAGCATCTGGACGCTGTCCCACGGCTGTTCGCGCACGGCGTTCATCGCGGCCTTGATCGCGTTCATGTTGAATGCGCCGCAGAGTCCCTTGTCGGCCGTGACGACCAGGAGAAGGACATTCCGTTCCGGCCGGCGGCGGAGCAGCGGATGCTCCTCGGCGTTCACGCGCGAGGCGACGGACTGCAGCATCTGATGGAGCGCGCCCGAGTAGGGACGCGCGGCCAGCATGCGGTCCTGCGCGCGGCGGAGCTTGGCCGCCGCGACCATCTTCATCGCGCGCGTGATCTGCTGCGTGTTCTTGACGCTGCGGATCCGGCGCCTCAGATCGAGTGTGCTCGGCATCAGGCTCCCACGATCGCGGTCGGATTGTCCTTCAGGTACTGCTCCTTGAACGTGCCGATCGCCTCGCGCATCTCGCCCGAGAGCGCGTCGTCGAACTTCTTCGCCGTCTCGACCGTTTCGACGAGGCCGGGGCGCTCGTCCGTCAGCCAGCGGTGGAGCTCCGCCTCGAACGGCCGCACCGCGGAGACCTTCAGATTGTCGAGGAATCGCTGCGTGCCCGCGAAGACCGAGAAGACCTGGAGGCCGACCCGCATCGGGCTGTACTGCCCCTGCTTGAGGATCTCGACCAGACGCTGGCCGCGGTTGAGCTGCGCCTGCGTCGTCTTGTCGAGGTCCGAGCCGAACTGCGCGAAGGCCGCGAGCTCGCGGTACTGCGCGAGGTCGATGCGCAGCGTCCCGGCTATCGACCGCATCGAGCGGATCTGCGCCGATCCGCCGACGCGGCTGACCGAGATGCCGACGTTGACCGCCGGACGCACGCCGGAGTGAAAGAGGTCCGTCTCGAGGAAGATCTGCCCATCGGTGATCGAGATGACGTTCGTCGGGATGTAGGCCGAGACGTCGCCGGCCTGCGTCTCGATCACCGGCAGTGCCGTCAGCGAGCCGCCGCCGTTCTTCTCGTTCAGCTTCGCCGCGCGCTCGAGCAGCCGGGAGTGGAGATAGAAGACGTCGCCCGGGAACGCCTCGCGCCCGGGTGGCCGGCGGAGCAGAAGCGAGATCTCGCGATACGCCTGCGCGTGCTTCGAGAGATCGTCGTAGATCACGAGCGCGTGCTGGCCGTTGTAGAGGAAGTACTCGCCCATCGCGCAGCCGCCGTACGGGGCGAGGTACTGCAGCGGCGCCGGCTCGGAGGCCGAGGCGCTGACGACGATGGTGTGCTCCATCGCGCCGTACTCCTCGAGAGTCCGGACGACCTGCGCGACCGTCGACTTCTTCTGGCCGATCGCGACGTAGACGCAGACGACGCCCTTCCCCTTCTGGTTGATGATCGTGTCGATCAGGATCGCCGTCTTGCCGGTCTGGCGGTCGCCGATGATCAGCTCGCGCTGGCCGCGGCCGATCGGGATCATGGCGTCGATTGCCTTGAGACCCGTCTGGAGCGGCTCCTTGACGGGGCTCCGGTCGATCACGCCCGGCGCGATCCGCTCGACCGGGTACATCTCGGCCGCCTGAATCGGACCCTTGCCGTCGAGCGGCTGGCCGAGCGCGCTGACGACGCGGCCGACCAGAGCGGGGCCGACGGGCACCGAGATGATCTTCCCAGTCCGGCGGACCTCGTCGCCTTCCTTGACCCCGCGCGTCTCGCCCATGAGGACGCAGCCGACGTTGTCCTCCTCGAGGTTGAGGGCGAGGCCGTAGAGGTTGTCGGGAAACTCGACGAGCTCGCCGGCCATCACGCGGGAGAGGCCGTAGACGCGGGCGATGCCATCGCCGACCGAGATCACGGTGCCGACCTCGGCGACGTCGACCC
>JBOGJQ010000255.1:0-4311 GCA_050745405.1 Thermoanaerobaculia bacterium
CAAGCGCCATCAGCAAAATGGCCCGAATCTCTGACGCACCACACTAGTCGCGGGGGGGCGGCGGCTCTCCCGCCGTGGTCCGACTCGGCGCCTGCGGAGCCGCGCCGGAACCGGACGAGTCCGGGGATGCTCCGCCAGTCGCAGAGTCACCCGACGGGACCACGAGCTCGTCTCCGGAACCCTCCGACGGGGATGGTGACGCCGACGACCCCGACATCCCGACGATCATGGGCGGGACGCGCCTGCCGCCCGTCGACCAGGCCGATGAAAACGCCTCGTTCGCGGGGTTCCGCCGCGAGCTCCTCGGAATGATCGCGCGGCGCGACGCCGACGCGCTTCTCGCGATCGTCGACCCGAACATCCGCTTCACCTTCTCCAGAATCGCCGGCGTGATGACGTCCGCTAGCGACGAGCGACGAGCGACCGGCGACTATCCCTCGCGTAAGGCCGCGGAAATCGGCATGCGCGCGGCGCGGATCGCGGGAAAAAGGCCGCCGATGATCCCGATGAGGACGGCGTACATCACGCCGTTCGCGAGCAGCCGCGGGCCGACTTCGAACGCGAACGCGACCTGACTGAAGCTCTGCCAGTTCATCGTCGCCGCTCGGTAGCCGTCGAACGCCATCCACGCGACGATCGCGCCGAATGTCCCGCCCACGATCGCCAGCAGGACCGACTCGATCACCACCGACAGCACGACGGGGACGCCGCGGAACCCGAGCGCCTTGAGCGTCCCGATCTCCCGCGTTCGCGACGCAACGGCCGTGTACATCGTGTTCAGCGCGCCGAACGCGGCTCCGACGCCCATCATCGTCGCGATGATCGTCCCCAGGCCCGTGATCAGCAGGTAGATGAGCTGCGACTGCTCGGCGTAATAGTCGGTCTCGCGCAGGACCTTGACGTTGAGCCGCGGATCCGACGTGAGTGCGTCCTTGAACGTCTGGAAGTTCCCGGGCGAAGCGAGCTTCACGAGTGCCGACTGAAAGCTCTCTCCCCGCCGGTACGCCGGCGCGAGCACCGCCGCGTCGGTCCAGATCTCCGACTCCGGCAGGCCGCCGTCCGCCTCGAAGATCCCGACCACCTCCCACTGCGCGTTCCCGATCTCGAGCGTCGAGCCGAGCTCGAGACCCGAGAACTCGATCTGCGCGCCGCGGCCGACGATCACCTCGTTCCGGCCCCACGCGAACGGCCGCCCTTCCACGATCTCGATCTCGGGGCGGACCAGGAACGCCTCCTGCTCGACTCCGCGCATCGAGACGTTCGCGTCGCTCCCGGTCGAGCGCTTCGGCAGGTTGATGATGACGAAGAGCTCCGGCGAGACCAGCGCCTTCCCGCCGCCGCGCGCGATCCCCGGCGCATCGGCCACGATCCGGACGTCGTCGCGATTCATAATGCTCGTCATCTCCGTGTCGGCGCCCGACCGGAGCACGATCGCGCGATCGGGCGCGCCGGCCGACACCATCGCCCGCCGGAAGCCTTCGCCGATCGACAGGACGCCCACGAACACGGCGACGACCCCCGCGATGCCGAACGCCGCCGCGGCCGCCGCCCCCTTCCGCCGCGGAAGCGTGCGCAGATTGAATCCGAGAAGCGCGACGATCTGACTCAGCCAGTTGCCCACGTCACTCCCTCCTCAGCGCGTCGACGGTCCTGAGGCGCATCGCCTGCAGCGCCGGGAGGGCACCCGCGACGAGACCGAGCAGCACGACGAAAACCGCCCCGAGAACGAGATCGCCGTCCGGCAGGAAGAAGATCGGCAGCGCGCCTCCCGTCGGATCGCCGGCCGAGGTGAGGAGCTTCGCGAGACCGAGACCGGCGGCGCCGCCGACGACAGCGATAAGGACCGACTCGCCGAGAACGAACGCCATGACGCGCGTATCCGTGAAGCCGACGGCCTTGAGCACGCCGATCTCCGAGGTCCGCTCGCGCACCGCCTGCGCCATGGTGTTCCCCGCTACGAGCAGAATCGTGAAGAACACCGCCGAGAGGATCGCCGTCACGATGGCCCCGATGTTGCCGACCTGATCGGCCCACGCCTTCACGAACGCCCCTTCGGTCTCCGTCTTCGTCTCGGCGGGCGAGTTCGCGAAGCGCGCGTCGATCTCCTCCGCGATCGCCGCGGCGCGGTCGGGATTCGCCACCTTGATGACGTACCACCCGACCTGGCCCTCCCCCCACCGGCGGTTCTCGTCGAAGTAATCGTGGCGGAAGAGCATCTGGGTCGTGTCCGTCCCTTCTTTCGCGCCGTCGTAGATGCCGACGATGTCGAACTCCCAGAGCTGGCCCTGAGTCTTCGACGGCCAGATCGGCGAGTTGATCGGGATCCGGTCGCCGATCTCGAAGCCGAAGCGCTCGGCCGTCTTCCGGCCGACGATCGCCCCCGTGCGCGTCCGGAGCCACGCCTCCTTCTGCTCCTCCGGGACGACGAACTCCGGATAGACGACGAAGATCTCCTCGGGGTCGACCGGCATCTGGGCGAAGAAGTTCTTCGGGTCCTGATAGATCCCACCGAACCACGTCTGATGCATCGCCTCGTCGACGCCCTCGATGCGCTCGATGTCCGCCTCGTAGCTCACCGGAAGGAGCTGGATGATCGAGACCTTGTGGCGCACGATGAGACGATCGGCGCCGGCTACGTCCACTCCCATCGAGAATGCCTGCCGGATCGCGGCGAGATACCCGAAGAGGAGGAAGGCGACCGTGATCGACAGGATCGTCAGGATCGTCCGGAGGCGATGGCGCCGGAAGTTCGCGAGGAGGAATGGGACGTACTTCATGCCGCCATCTCGCTGGAGATCTGCCCGTCGAGAAGGTAGAGGATCCTCGACGCGCGCTTCGCGGCATGCGGATCGTGCGTGACCATGACGATGGTCTTTCCGTGCTCGCGGTTGAGAGCCTGGAGGAGGTCGAGGATGCCGTCGCCCGTCTTCCGGTCGAGGTCCCCCGTCGGCTCGTCGGCGAGGAGGATCGTCGGATCGGTCACGATCGCGCGCGCGATCCCGACGCGCTGCTGCTCGCCGCCGGAAAGCGTCCGCGACGTGTGCGTCGCGCGGTGCTCGAGCCCCACGATGCGGAGGGCCGTCGCGACGTGATCGGCACGCTGCTTCTTCGAGAGCGACGTGAGGAGAAGCGGCAGCTCGACGTTCCGCGCCGACGAGAGGACGGGGAGGAGATTGTAGAACTGGAAGACCAGGCCGACGTGGCGCGCCCGCCAGCGCGCCAGCGCGCCGCTGCTCATCCCGTCGATCCGGACGCCGTCGATCTCGATCGTTCCGGCCGTCGGCCGGTCGAGGCCCGCGATCAGATTCAGAAGTGTCGATTTGCCCGATCCCGACGGTCCCATGAGGGCGAGGAACTCGCCGCGCGGAATCTCGAGATCGATCCCCGACAGGACCCGGATCTCCTCGGCTCCACGCCGGAACGACTTCTCCACGCCCGCGACGCGGACCAGGAGCCCCTGACTGCTCATGACGATTCCTCCTCGCTGATGCGTACTCGGTCGCCGTCGGCGAGCTCCGCGGGCCCGCCGATCACGACGCGCTCTCCCGCCACGACGCCCGCGAGGACGAGAACGTTCTCCCCCTCCGCCCCGCCGATCGAGACGGCGCGCCGCTCGACCGTCCCGTCGCGGATGGTGAAGACGAAATCCGTCTCGCCGTCGCGGCGCACGGCCGTGCGCGGGATGACCGCGCCGCCCGCACCGGAGCTCTCGGCCGACGCCAGAAACGCGACCTTCACCCCCATGTCCGGCAGGATGCGCGGATCGGGCTGGTCGATGCCGATGCGGACGCGCACGGTCGCCTTCTGCCGGTCCGCGGCGGGAACGACGGTGATCACGTGAGCCGGGATCTCCCAGTCGGGGTACGCGTCGAGCGTCGCGCGGACGGTCTGCCCCGGCCCGACGCGGTTGATGTAGGCCTCGTTGACGTCGACCTCGATCTCGAGAGAGCTCATGTCGACGATCGTGCAGATGCCCGTGCGGGTGAAGCCGCCGCCGGCGGACATCGGCGAGATCATCTCGCCCGGCTGCGCGTTCTTCGAAATGACGACGCCGGCGAACGGGGCGCGGATGACGGTGTCCTCGACGTCCTGCCGGCGGAGCTCGACCTGCCTTCGCGCGACGTCGAGCTGATCGCCCTGGGCGGCGAGGCGCGCCTGGAGCGCGTCGAGCTCGGCCTGCGCGGCGTCGAGATCGGCCTGGCTGCCGACGTTCTGCCGCGTGAGGCTGCGGGCACGCTGGAGCGCGAGGCGCGCTTCCTCGATCCGCACCGCGGTCTCGCGGAGCGCGCTCTCCGCGGCGTCCGCCTGCGC
>JBOGJQ010000256.1:0-7368 GCA_050745405.1 Thermoanaerobaculia bacterium
GCCGTCAGTGGCTCAGGATGACGACGTAGAATGAGTCCGGACGCCCCAGACGCTCGAGACGCTCTGGCGGGCTCTCTGCATTGAGGCTGAGTTCGAATGCGGCGCAACCGCTTCCTCTCCGCTCTACTGATCGCGATCGGGATGGCAGGCCTCCTGTACATCCTGGTCAGCCTCTTCGTTCCCTCGCCCCGCCGCCTGATCTTCGGCGTCGACAAGCGCACCGGAGAGATCCGGATGGCGCACCAGAACATCGCCTTCCTTCCGCCGCACCGCTACTACCGGCTGAATTTCGCCGTCCGGAACGGCGCCGCCGCGCACGAAGGCGTGACGTGGGTCCGTTCGCAGGAGGGCGTCCCGGTCAAGGTGACGTATCACCTCCGGTTCGGGATCGACGACGAGCGGATGTCGGACGCGATGCGCCTGGTGAGGGAGGGATGGAGCGCGTGGATCCGCGCGCGCGTCGCCGAGGCCATTTCGGCCATCTCCACGAAGATTCCCGTCGAGGAGATGGTCTCCCCCTCCTCGGAGTTCGCGGCGCGCCGCGACGTGGTGCGCCGGACCGTCGCCCAGCACCTCGCGCGGAGCGGCCTCGACGTCAGCTCGTTCGAGCTCGAGCGCATCGAGGTCGATCGCGAGGCGCTCCTCCGCTACAAGCGGATGCAGTTGCGCCGGCAGGGGCGCGGTCCCGTGGCGCGCGTCGCGATGATCGGGCTCGACGGCGCCGACTGGGACCTGATCCGAGAGCTCATCATCGACGGCCGTATGCCGAACCTCGATGCGATCATCGATGCCGGGACGTCCGGCGTCGTCCAGCCGGTCCAGCCCACGATCGCGCCGGTCGCGTGGACGACGCTCGCCACGGGACTTTCGCCCGATCGTCACGGGGTCATCGGCTTCTTCCAGGGCGCGGACGGCCGCACGCCGATGACATCCCTCGTCCGCAGGGCGCCCGCTCTCTGGGATATCGCTCCCGCGTTCGGCCGGTCGACGATCGCGGTGAACTGGTGGACGGCGTGGCCTCCGACCTCGGAGAACCTCGTCGTCTACGACACGCCCGTCGAGCACATCCCCGCGGCGCTTCATCCGCCCTCGCTCGCACCGGTCGTTCAACCGGTCGCAATCCCGGAGGCGACGATTGACTTCCGGCAGATGTCGCGCTTCGTCAACGTGACGGAGAGCGATTTCCGCCGGGCGATCTCGTCGGGAAACCCGAACGATCCGATCGTCGTCCTCCGCTCGGTCCTCGCGAAGACGTGGACGGATCACCGCGCGGCCATCGCTCTATTCAAAAAGCAGAGCCCGCTCCTCACCATGGTGCTCTACGACGGCACCGACGTCGTCAATCACCTCTTCGGGCCATACCACCCTCCGAAGCGCGCCGCGATTCCTTTCGCGGAGTACCGGAAGTACTGGCCGACGGTGGCGAACTACTACGCGGAAATCGATCGGCTGATCGGCGAATGGGTCAACGTCCTGCCGACGGATACGACGCTGCTGATCGTCTCGCCGTACGGGATGACGTGGGGCCCGGGGCGGCCGACGAAGCCGCCGGCGGGAGATTCCGCGCTCGCCGAGCACGGAAGGAACGGCATCTTCGTGGCCTTCGGCAACCACATCGATCCGGCGCGGCCGCGGCGCGCGCTCTCGGTCTACGACATCGCACCGACGATTCTCGCGATCCTCGGCCTGCCGGCGTCGTCGGAGATGAACGGGAGCCTGGTCGAATGGGCGTTCAACGATCTGGAGCCCGTCACCGCGGTACGAATGATCAGCTACAGCGAAGTCGTCGCGCCCGACCCGCTGCCGGTCGAAGCGCGGCGCGACGGACGTGAATACCTCGCGAGCCTTCGCGCCGTCGGGCACGTCGTCGACGAGCGACGCCAGACCGCCATGGCGCTGCAGCCCGACGAGAACGTCGTCGCCGTCGGCTCCGAGGAGTGGGGCCGATACGCCTACTACAACAATCTCGGCGTTCAGTTGCAGCGGCAGGAAAAGACGCAGGAGGCGATCCGCGCGTTCCAGCGCGCGATCGATCTCAATCCAGGCCGGTCGACGCCGTTTCTGAACCTCACGATGGCGCTCGCGGCCCGCGGTCACTTCTCGAGCGCCGAGAACGTCTTTTTCGCGGGCATCCAGCGCGGCGTCGCCGATCCCGAAGCGATGATCCTCGCGTTCGCCGCCTGGCACCGCGAGCGCGGCAACGACCTCCGCGCGATCAACGTTCTCCGGCGCGGGAAGGAGATGTTCCCCTCGTCCGCGGAGATCGCGGCCAATCTCGGCTCCGCGCTCGCCGCGGAGATCCGCTACACCGAGGCCGTCGCGGAGCTCGAGCGCGCTCTCGCCCTCCGTCCCTCCTCCACGCTCGTCCTCAATACCCTCGGCCAGATCTACGTCCGGCGACAGGAGTATCCGCGCGCTCTCGACTACTGGAACCGGTCGCTCGCGATCGATCCGTCACAACCGGAGATTCGCAAGGGAGTGGAGGCGCTGCGGACTAGGTTGTGAAGAACGTGGCAGAATCGCGCGAATGCCGCTGACCCCGGAAGAAACGTCCCGCTACAGCCGCCATCTGGCCCTCCCCGAGGTCGGGGCGGAAGGGCAGGAACGCCTCAAGGGCGGTTCGGTGCTCGTGGTCGGCGCGGGGGGGCTCGGGAGTCCGGCGGCGCTCTACCTCGCGGCGGCCGGCGTCGGGAGGATCGGCATCGCCGATTTCGACCGCGTCGAGGAGAGCAACCTGCAGCGGCAGATCATCCACTCGACTCACGCCGTCGGACGGCCGAAGCTCGACTCCGCCGCCGAGCGGCTCGAGGAGCTCAACCCGTTCACGACGATCATCCGGCACGACGTCCGCCTCGACGCCTCGACCGCGCTCGACGTCGTCCGGCAGTACGACGTCGTCATCGACGGCACGGACAACTTTCCCACGCGCTACCTTCTCAACGATGCCTGCGTTCTCGCCGGGAAGCCGAACGTCTACGGATCGGTCTTCCGCTTCGAGGGGCAGGCCTCGCTTTTCTCGACGGAGGGCGGCCCCTGCTACCGCTGCCTGTATCCCGATCCGCCGCCGCCGGCGACGGTGCCGAGCTGCGAAGAAGGTGGAGTGCTCGGCGTCGTGCCGGGAATCATCGGATCGATCCAGGCGTCTGAAGCGCTCAAGGTCCTGCTTCGGCGGGGCCGCACGCTGTCGGGTCGTCTGCTTCTCGTCGACGCGCTTTCGATGGAGTTCCGCGAGCTGCGCGTGCGGCGGAATCCCGAATGCCGGATCTGCGGAGAGAGGCCGACGGTGCGAGAGCTGATCGATTACGAGGACTTCTGCGGAATGCGAACCCCTGTGGAGATGGAGATGACGCCGGCGGAGCTGGCGGAGCGGCTGGAGGAGGCGGATGCTCCGCTTCTCGTCGACGTGCGTGAAGACTATGAATGGGGCGTGTCGCGTCTCGAGGGGGCGCGGCACATCCCGCTGGGGCGGCTCGCGGAGGAGATGCCTTCGCTGCCGCGGGACCGGGAGATCGTCGTCTACTGCCGGAGTGGCGCGCGGAGCGCGCGCGCCGTGGCGTACCTGCGCGGACAGGGCTTCGCGCGCGCGCGCAACCTCGCGGGAGGACTCGTGCAGTGGGTCAGGGAGCGCGACCCGCGCTTTCCCTTGGTCTGATCGGGGGAGCGATCCGCTCGCGGCCGAAGAGCACCACGACGGACTTGCCCGTGGCGCGCCCCGTCGTCGCTCCCTCCAGGACGGCGATGCCGACGTCGGCGAACAGCGGCTCGAGGATGTTGTCGCGGTGTCCTTTCGACTCCATCCAGGAGGCGACGAGGAGCTCGGCGGTCTCGAACCCCGACGCGAGATTCTCGCCGGCGCGCTCGTATCCGTAGCCGCGCATGCGGATCCAGACGAACGGCGAGCCCCCGTCGGGTGACTCGTGTGCCCAGTACGCGAGCTCGATCATGTCGCGTATCCGGTCCTCGGCCGCGAGGGTGAGGCGGCCGTCCTTGCGGAACGGCTCGCGTCCCTCACGCACGCGAACGAGATTGAGCTCTTCGAGGACGGACTCCGGCGTGATCGCGGTCCGCACTTCGCGGGCGGCCGGATCCTCCGCGCGCGCGGCGGGTGTTGCGATCGCGGCGATCAGGACGGCGGCGGCGAAGACGAGACGCATCGGATGCAGAAGACAACGTGAGGCGCGCGCGGTCCCTTCCCTCGGTCGTTTGACACCCTTCCGCACCGTGCATATTCTCGCGCCCGGGTCCGGAGGAAATCGATCGCATGACAACGATCGCCGTCGTCGGCGGCGGAACGATGGGGAACGGCATCGCGCACACGGCCGCGATGACGGGCCACGACGTCGTGCTCGTGGAAGTCTCGGACGAGCTCGCGCGCAAGGCGCTCACGACGATCGACCGGAACCTGCAGCGCGGCGTCGACAAGGGAAAAATGGCGGCCGCCGAGAAGGAGACGGTCCTCGGCCGCATCCGCACGACGGCCTCGCTCGCGGATGCCGCGACCGCCGACCTCGTCGTCGAAGCGATCGTCGAGAACCTCGCGGCGAAGCTCGAGCTCTTCCGCGCCCTCGACGGTCTCGCCGCGGACGCCGCGATACTCGCCTCGAACACCTCGTCGATTTCGATCACGAAGCTCGCCGCCGCGACGCGGCGCCCCGACCGCATCATCGGAATGCACTTCATGAACCCCGTTCCGATCATGGCGCTCGTCGAAGTGATCCGCGGCATCGCGACGTCGGACGAGACGTGGCGCCGCGTCGAGGCTCTCGCGCGCGCGATGGGGAAGACGCCGATCGAGGTCAACGACTACCCGGGGTTCGTCTCGAACCGCGTCCTCATGCCTATGATCAACGAGGCGATCTTCGCCCTCTACGAAGGCGTGGCGACCCCCGACGCGATCGACGGGGTGATGAAGCTGGGGATGAACCACCCGATGGGGCCGCTCACCCTGGCCGACTTCATCGGCCTCGATGTCTGCCTCGCGATCCTCCGCGTCCTCGAGGAGGGATTCGGCGACCCGAAGTACCGCCCCTGCCCGCTCCTCGTGAAGATGGTCGACGCCGGATGGCTCGGTCGGAAGAGCGGGCGCGGCTTTTACCAGTACGGGACATAAGACGGTTCCCTCCTGCTGTTTGTAGGAACGACCATGCTCTGCCAGACGTGCGGTGCCTTCAACGACGACGAGCGCGAGTTCTGCTTCCGCTGCCAGGCGAAGCTCCTCGTGCTCTCCGGCGTGACGGCGTACGAAGACGACGACATCGACGACTACGACGAGGAACAGGACGTCTCGCTCGACGAGCACCTGCTCGAGCGCGTGTCGGCCCTCGAGGAGATCGTCAAGCGCTCGGCCGACATGCTCCGCGTCGCGCTCGACGCGGTGCACCGGCAGGAGCGGGCGATCTTCGTCAACCAGACGGGCCTGCTGTCCGCGAAAGAGCTCCTCGAGAAGAAGGGGTTCCTCAGCGGCGACGAGCTCACCGAGCTCTGGGAGTCGAAGATGGGCGAGCAGCTCCTGGCCCTCGAGGTCAAGGAGCGGTTCGTCGAGCGCAAGGATCGCATCCTCTCGCTCTTCCATGGCGACCGCAAAGACCGCTTCAACGAGCTGATCGCCGAGGCGCAGGCGCTGATCGAGAGTTTCGATCAGATCCGCGGGATGAAGGTGCTCGAGGACGCGTTCAAGCTCGACCGCGACAACTACGAGCTCAGCTTCTTCCTCGGCGAGATGTTCTTCAACGACGGCGACATCGACCGCGCGAAGGTCTACCTCGAGCGGACGCTCGAGGTGCAGCCCGATCATTTCGACGCGGCGGTCTTCTATGGCGTGCTGCTGCACGAGCAGCAGGACCTCAAGGGTGCCGAGCGCTGGCTGCGGCGCGCGATTCAGATCTCGCAGGAGTCGTTCCTGCCGTACTTCTCGCTCGGCGCGATCTATTCGCTTCAGGGCAAGCTCCTCCGCGCGCAGAAGTTCCTGCAGAAGGCGATCGAGATCGAGCCGATCCCGCAGGCGCATTACCTTCTCGGCACGACGTACTACGAGAAGGGGCAGCTCGATCGCGCGATCCGCTCGTTCCAGGCGGCGATCAAACTCGATCCCGAATACGAGGAGGCGATCTACCACCTCGGCCTCTGCTATCTCGACCGGAACTGGAACCGGAAGGCGATGCAGTGTTTCCAGGAGGCGCTCGAGCTCAATCCGAACAAGATGGAGTACCAGCAGGCCTTCCGGATCTATCAGGAAGACAAGGAAGGGCGGCACGCGCCGGTCAAGGGAGAAGCGGCCGACGACTTCGCGCGCGCCGGCGAGCTCGCGAGCCAGGGGAACTACCAGGGCGCGCTGGAGCACTACCGCCGCGCCGCGCAGCTCGATCCGGAGAACGTGAGCATCCTCATCGCGTACGCGCTCCTCTGCTCGCATCTCGATCTCAACCGCGAGGCGATGCACGTCGCGCGGAAGGTCCTGAAGCTCCATCCGCCGGAGATGGTCGCGGCGGCGGCGTACACGACTCTGGTCGAAGCGCTCCGCGCCGAGGGGAACCTCAAGGAAGCGAACCGGGTGCTCGAGCAGATGCTCATCGAGTCGCGCTCGAATTACGCGAAGTCGATCGCGTACTACGAGAAGGCGTACAACCTCGCCGAGATGGAGGAGAGCCTCGACGAGGCTCTCGAGAGCGCGAAACTGGCTCTGAAGCTCTCGCCGCGGGAGTTGCGGCAGTTCCCGCTCGCGGCGCTCGGTTGGGTGTACTTCAAGCGGCACGATCTCACCAACGCGATCGATTTCCTCAGCCGTTCGGCGGATCTCGGTCCCACCGCGACGAGCCTCATGCATCTCGGCATGGCGCTGCTCGAGGCGGGGGAGAAGGACCGCGCGCGCCTCACGTTCCGCCGCGCGAAGCAGTTCAAAGCACAGGGCGCGGGGCTCGAGGAGAAGATCCTCGAGCAGGTCCGCTCGACCGCGAAGCTGATCGACCGCGTATACGCGAAGCGTCGGAAGAACGCGAGTCGGTAGTCGTCAGTCGTACGTCGTCAGTCGTCAGTGAGTAAAGACGGAGGCGTCGTCATCCTGAGGCGCGCAGCGCCGAAGGATCTCCTGATCCGCGACTCAGACTCGCGAAAGCCTGCCGAATTGAGGCCCGGCTGAGGAGATCCTTCGCTCACACCGACCCGCACCACCTCGCTCAGGATGACGGCGCTTAGGGCATGTGAGGAGTACTGACGACGGGCGACTGCCGACTGACGGCTAGAGTCGTCGCAGCTTCGCGTACTTCGCGACGAACTTCTTCGTTCCGGCGCGCTCGAAGTAGACGGTCAGCTTCGCGTTTTCGCCCGAGCCCTCCATCCGGAGGATGACGCCGTCGCCGAATTCGTCGTGAC
>JBOGJQ010000257.1:0-7779 GCA_050745405.1 Thermoanaerobaculia bacterium
CCTTCGTCACCTGGATTTCGCATGCGCATTCCGGATCAGGGCAGCGATAGCGTTCGCCTTGCTGGAGCGCCATGGCATTCTCCTTTCGTCCCCGCGCGCGTCGTCGCACGCGCATCTCGCGCGGGTCCTCCGAGCGGAGAACGAAGGGCGAACCTGCTTGATTGCAATCAAACGCCACGCCGAGTCGTCCCTCGTGCTGCACCGGATGGCCGTCCGGCTCCACCTGATGATTTGCGCGATGACCGTCGCGATGACCTGAGTAGGCGATCTCGTTCTGAGCTGACCGTCGAGTCGATCTGCGGCCCGCGCTGAATCAGCGGCCGCGGAGCGCGGCGCAGTCCTTCGGATCGCCGCGGAGGATTTGCCCGACATAGTAGTCGAGCAGGCGCCGGGTGAAGGGGTGCTCGGCCGGCGGAAGGAGGTCACCAAGTCCGGCGATCCAGCCGTCGGCACACCTCTCGATCGCGGAGTCGGAGGCGGCGCAGTCGAGGAGCACCCCGAAGGCTTCGCGGTACGCGGCGAAGCCCGCGCGCGTCATCGGCAGGCCGTGTCCCGGCACGAGCGTCTCGAAATCGACCGCGGCCAGCTCGTCCAGCGTCGCGCGCCATCGCTCCGGACACGCGGTGTCGAGAAACGGCACCGGCAGCGTAACGAGATCCCCTGCGACGAGGACGCGCGTCCCGGGATCGAAGATCCAGACGTCGCCCGCGGTGACCGCATAGCGCGCCAGATGGAGCTCGATGCGCCTGCCCGCGATGACATGACTCTCCGAGGCGGCGACGATCGCGTCGGGCGCGAGACGCGGCGCCGATTCGATGCGCGCGAGCTCGGCGACGAGGCGGCCCTTCTCGGCGTCGTCCCTGGCTTTCGGAATCGCCTGCTCGAGGTACCGGCGGTAATTCGCGAGAAACCCCTTCGTCGCACCTTCGAGGGCGTCGCTCGCCCAGATGCGGACGCCGCGGTGCACGTCGCGCAGGAGAGCATTCCCCGAGATGTGGTCGAGGTGCCAGTGCGTGTTGACGACGGCGCGGATCGGCGTTCCGGCGGCGGCCGCGCGATCGAGAATCGAGCGCGTGTGCGCCTCGTGTCGTCCCGTGTCGACGACGATGAGCCCTTCCGGCGCTTCGATGAGGATCGTGTTCCCGTCCGGCTGCCGCCCCTCGACGAATGCGCCGGAAAGGAGAACGATGCCGGGCGCGATCGGGCGAAGGTCCGCGGCAACCGCCGACGTGGCGAGGAGGACGAGAAGCAGCGCGCGCATGTCGTGATCGATCTTGCACGCGCGGAAGGGCGAGTCCGGAAAATTTCCGGTCAACGGGCGATGAATCCCGATGGCAGGGGCCTTGCGTTGGCGAGCGCAGAGTTCGCCATGAGCCGCGCGCGCGCCATCCGCATCGGAATCTCCGGATCCTACGGCGGAATGAACCTCGGCGACGAGGCAATCCTCCACGCCATGCTCGACCAGATCCGAGGATCGCTCGAGGCGGAGGTCACGGTATTCACGCGCAATGCGGAAGACACGCGGCGTCGCCACGGCACGGAAGCCGTCGAGATCCGGAAGCAGGCGCGGGAGGAAGCGCTCGAGGCCATCCGGCAGCTCGACGTCCTCGTCCTCGGCGGCGGCGGGATTCTCTTCGATGGCGAGGCGGAGGCGTTCCTGCGGGAGGTCGAGCTCGCGCGCGTGGCGGGCGTTCCCGTCGCCATCTATGCCGTGAGCGCCGGCCCGCTGACGCAGCAGCCGGTGCGCGACCTGGTGGCGAAGGTGGTCAACGAGGCCGACCTGGTCACCGTCCGCGACAACAGGGCGCGCCACCTTCTCGAAGAAGTCGGCGTGCGGCGGGAGATCGAGGTGACGGCCGATCCGGCGCTCCTGCTCGAGCCCGCGCCGATCCCCGAGGGCCCGTTCGCCGGCGAGGGCGTGCCGGAGGAGGGGCCGATCGTCGGCTTCTCGGTGCGCGAGCCGGGCCCGGCGGCGCCGGAAATGGACGTCGACCATTACCACGCGCTGCTCGCGAACGCGGCGGACTTCATCGTGTCGCGCCTCGATGCCCACGTCCTGTTCGTGCCGATGGAGCGGAAGGTCATGGACATGCAGCACAGCCATGCGGTCGTCGCCCGGATGAAGCACGCCGACCGCGCCTCGGTGCTCAAGGGTGACTACGGATCCGCCGAGGTCGCGAGCATCGTCGGGCGGATGCAGCTCGCGGTGGGGATGCGGCTCCACTTCCTGATGTTCGCGGCGATCCAGAACGTGCCGTTCGTGGCGTTGCCGTACGCGACGAAGGTCGAGGGCTTTCTCGAGGAGATGGGAATGGAGACGCCGCCGCTCGGCGACGTCTCGGCAGGCGTGCTCCTGGCCGAGATCGACCGCTGCTGGGACCATCGCGGCGAGTTGCGCGCGCGCATCGAGGAGCGGCTCCCGGCGCTTCAGGAGCGCGCGCGGCGCACGCACGAGCTTCTCCTGGAGCTGATTCGCGACCGCGTTCCGAGCTGACGAAGGGAGTACGCGTTGCCCCCGCTGACACGCCCCGCCGAAGCCGAGCCGATCGAGCTCCCTCCGCGCCGCGCTACGCTGGCGGCCGAGACGGATGTTCTGGTGGTGGGGGGAGGCCCGGCCGGTCTGGGCGCCGCGATCGGCGCGGCCGACGCCGGCGCCGACGTCGTCCTCGCCGAGCGCTACGGCTTTCTCGGCGGGAACGCCACGGCCGCACTCGTCATGCCGCTCATGTCGTTCTTCACGCAGAAGACCGCCCCCGAGCGAACGCCGAACCTGATGCCGTCCGACCACGGTCCGGGCGATCCGGTCATCGCCGGCGTGCTGCGGCGCCTGCTCGAGAAGCTGATTCGGACCGGCGGCGCCCTGACGCCCGGCCGGGAGACCGGATTCACCGTGCCGTTCGACCCGGAGGTCTTCAAGCTCGCCGCCCTCGAGATGCTCGACGAGGCCGGGGTCCGTTTCCTTCTGCACGCGTTCGCGAGCGAGACGATCCGTCGGGACGGGCGTCTCGAGGGCGTCGTGTTCGAGACGAAGTCCGGCCCGGTGGTGATCCGCGCGCGAACCGTGGTCGACGCGACGGGCGACGGCGACGTCGCCGCCCGCGCCGGCGCGCCGTTCGACGTCGGCCGCCCCGAGGACGGGCTCGTTCAGCCGATGACGCTGATGTTCCGGATCGTCGAGTTCCGGCAGGCGGCGTTCGACGCCTACGTGCGCGAGCACCCCGATCAGTGGAGATCGGTGCACGGCCTCTGGGATCTCATCGCGCGCGCCGCGGAGAGCGGCGAGCTCGATCTCGCGCGAGAGGACATCCTCTTCTTCGGCACGCCGCACGAGAACGAGGTTTCGGTCAACAGCACGCGCGTCACACGCGTCCTCGGCACGGACGTCTGGGACCTCTCGTACGCGGAGTGGGAGAGCCGGAGACAGCTCCGCCAGCTCACCGCATTCTTCCGGCGATACGTGCCGGGATTCGAGAACGCATACGTCGCGCAGAGCGGCGTCCAAGTTGGCGTGCGCGAGACGCGCCGCGTCATCGGCGAGCACGTTCTGACGGGCGAGGAGCTGCTGGCCGCGACGAAGTTCCGGGACGTCGTCGCGCGCGGGTCGTATCCGGTCGACATCCACAACCCGCAGGGGAAAGGGACCGTGCTCAAGCGCCTTCCGCTCGGCGAGGCGTACGACATCCCTCTGCGCTGCCTCATCCCGCAGAAGGTCGACGGCCTCCTCGTTTCGGGTCGCTGCATCTCGGGAACGCACGAGGCGCACTCGTCATACCGTGTCATGCCGGTGTCGATGGCGACGGGGCACGCGGCGGGCGTCTGTGCCGCACTCGCGGCGGCGCGGCGAAAGGTGCCGCGCGACGTCCCGACCGCCGACGTCCAGGAGGAGCTGCGGCGTCAGGGCGCGAATCTGGGAGATTAGAATCCCGGCGTGCTCTCGCTCGTGCGCGGCTCGCGCTGGTGGCTCTTCGTTCTGGAGCAGAAGCTGGTCGTTGCCGCGGGGGCCGCGGCGATCGGATTTCTGGCGGCCGGACGCGTCGCGCTCGAGCGCGTGCCGCGCGTCGTCGACTGGACGCTTCTCCTGGTTCTCTTCGCCCTGATTCTCGGAGTGGAGCTGATCCGGGAGTCGAACCTTCTGGATCGCGCCGCGGCGTGGTGGATGGGCCGCTTCGGGGCGCCGCGCTCGTTCGCGGCCGGGTCGGTGCTCTTCGCGGGCCTTCTCGCGGCGCTGGTCACGAACGACGTCGCTCTCTTCGTCGTGGTACCGCTCACGGTCGCTGCCGCGCGGGCGAGCGGCTTCGATGCCGCTCCGACCGTCATGCTGCAGATCGTCGCGGTGAATCTTCTGGGCTGTCTCACGCCGCTCGGCAATCCCCAGAACCTCTTTCTCGCGCACGAGAGCGGCCTCGATGCGACGCGCTTCGTCGCCGTCATGGCGCCGTTCGTGGCGTGGAACGCCGTCGGATTCGGTGTCGCCGTCCCTCTGCTCGAGAGGCAGCGGGCGCGCGCGCGGACGCCGGCGGCCGTCGCACGGCTTCGTTTTCCGCCGCTGTTCGCCGGGACGCTCGTGTTCAGCCTCGTCGTCCTCGAGATTCTCGACGCGCTCCCGGCGTGGCCGTGCGCGGCTGCCGCCGCGATCGCATCGCTTCTCCTCATCCGCGACCGCGTCGGCGAGATCGACTTCTTCATTCTTCCCCTCTTCTTTTTTGCCTTCATCGTGGTCGAGGGGCTCCGCTCGTTCGACGTCTACCGCCTCTTCGAGATCTTTCCGCGCGAGCCGGACGGCCTCGCGCTCTGGGTGACGGCCCTGCTCGGCTCGCAGATCATCTCGAACGTTCCAGCGGCGGTGCTGCTCGAGCCGCTCGCGGGAGAGCGGTGGCGGCTTCTGTTGTGGGCGGTGAACGCCGGTGGATGCGGGACGATGATCGCGTCGATGGCGAATCTGATCGGGTGGCGGCTTTACGTCCGGGAGCACGGGGCGGATCCGTCGTTCTTCGACCGGTTCGCCGTCGTGCAGCTCGCGTTTCTCGCCTGGACCGGAGTCGGTGGTTGGTTTCTGCTGCGGCTCGTCGGTTGATCGATCAACGTTTCGGGATGGCGAGATAGACCCTCGTCTCGTACACGAGCGTCACGGTTCCGCCCATGCCGGCGTGGCGCGCGTACAGCTCGCGCATCGTCTCGACGAGCGCCGTCCACGCGTCTCCCTCTCGGGGCAGATACGACGTGCTCTGCATCCGGCCGAGAAGCCCTTCCCAGTCGAGGCGCTGCGCGTGCGGAAAGGTCAGCTTGTTCACGTCCGTGAAGAGAGACGACGCGTAGAGGGGTCCGACGTGATCCATGCGCGCCTCGGCGGGATGGTCCCCCGAGGCCTTGCGCACGATCGTGCGGTACGCGGCCGTGAATGCGTCGCGCTCGTCGTCGCGCTCGTTCCAGACGAGGGCGAGGCGGCCGCCAGGACGCAGCACGCGGTGCGACTCGGCGAGGAAACGATCGGGATCGAACCAGTGGAACGCCTGAAATACCGTGACGAGGTCGAGCGAGGCGTCGTCGAACGGGAGAGTTTCCGCCGGGGCGTCGACCGGCTCGATGTTCGGGTGCGGCGGGATGAGCGCGCGCATCGCGGCGTTCGGCTCGACGGCGTACACGTGGGCGCCGCGATCCGCGATCATGCGCGAGGAGATGCCGGTGCCGGCGCCCACGTCGGCGATGCGGCAGCCGCCGAGGAGGCCCTCGACGGCGGCGTCGATCGCCGCGGCGGGGTAGTCGGGACGCCAGCGGGCATAGGCGTCGGCGCGGGTCGAGAAGCGTTCGACAGGGTTTAAAGCATCCACAGATTACACAGATTACACAGATTGGCCGCGCGTTACGCCGTCTCGATCCTCGAATTGCGATGCTGGCGGGATTTCACGCCATGCAGCATGCCGATGTCGACGACCAGCCGCGCCACGTAGTGCGTCTTCGCGAAGTGCGGCGTCTCGAGGCCGATCGTCTCGAGGAAGTTTTCGCGCCAGTCTTCGAGAGCGGCGTCCTGCAGCGGATACGGCTGGTGGCGTACGCGTGCCGCGTAGACGCCGCCTCGCCCCATGGCGAAGAGGACGTAGCGCTCGACGAGGAAGTGATCGAGCGTTCCCGCGAGCGCGGATGCCGGCGTCCCCAACGGCCGGTAACGTGCCTCACAGTGCTGGGGCCCATCCGTGCGCTTCGAGAAGAAGGTGATCGTGTCTCCGACGACCGACAGCGCCATCCGAGCGTGCTCGTACGGGAGCTTGTAGAGCGATCGCGCTCCGGAGACCGCGACGGCGCTCGCCGCGTCGAGGCTGAAGAACCAGATCCCGGGCTGGCCGTCGGGACCGGTCACGTACGTCCGGAAGTTGAGCTCCTCGAACGAGGAACCGGGAAGGAGCGGCGCGGCGGCGCGGGGAACGAGCCGCGGTCGCGAGCGGCGGATCCGGAACGGAATGAGCGTGACCCAGGTCTTCCCTTCGTACGTGTCGAGCTCGAGCGGCGAAGGGACGAGCGAGCGCAGCTCGACGCGGTCGACCTCGTAGTGGACGAAGAGGAGGTGATCCCATTCCTGGCGGCCGATGTACATGTTCGTTGTTCGTTGTTCGTTGTTCGTTGTTCGTGTTCGTTGTCGGGTCGGCGAGCGTTCATGCCGAAATCGCGCCGGTTGACGAAGGCGCTGACGTTGCATTGTTTCCATGCATGCGTGGACGAAGGATCGCCGCTCTGCTCGCCATGGGAGGTGCCGCGCTCGCCTTTCGCGCCGTCGGGCGGCGAACGCGGTCGATCGAGCTCGACGGCCGCCGTGCGTTCGTCACCGGCGGCTCGCGCGGGCTCGGCTTCGCGCTCGCGCGCGAGCTCGCCCGCGAGGGATGCCGGGTCGCGATCTGCGCGCGCGACGCGGGTGAGCTCGACAGAGCCCGAGCCGAGCTCGCCGCCGAGGGCCTCGACATCGAGACGGTGACGTGCGACGTCGCCTCGGCGGCCGAGGTCGACCGCGCGATCGCCGAGGTGCGGCAGCGGCTCGGCGGGATCGACATCCTCGTGAACAACGCCGGGATCATCCAGGTCGGTCCCGTCGAGGCGATGACGCTCGACGACTACCGGCAGGCGATGGACGTCATGTACTGGGGGATCGTCCACACGACTCTCGCCGTCCTTCCGGAGATGAGGGAGCGCGGCGACGGCTCGATCGTGAACGTCACCTCGATCGGGGGCAAGATCGCGGTGCCGCACCTCCTTCCGTATGGCGCGGCGAAATTCGCCGCGGTCGGCTTCTCGGAAGGATTGCACGCCGAGGTCGCGCGGGATGGGGTGCGCGTGACGACGGTCGTGCCGGGGCTGATGCGGACGGGATCGTTTCTCGAGGCGTGGTTCAAAGGAGACCAGCGGCGGGAGTACGCCTGGTTCTCCGTTGCCTCGTCGGCGCCTCTGGTGACCATCGAGGCGAGCCGCGCGGCGCGGAAGATCGTGGACGCGATCCGTCAGGGTCGGACCGAGCTCGTTCTCACGCCGCCCGCGAAGGCGGCGGTGCGCGTGCAGGGACTGATGCCCGCGACGACGACGCGCGTGCTCACCGCCGTCGATCGTGTCCTCCCGCACGGGCGCGGCGACGGTCCGATCAAAGGAGCCGAGGCGGAAGAGCGCGTGGGATCGCGCCTACAGCGGGGCCTGACGCGGTTCGGGCGCGAGGCGGCGCGCCGTTACCAGCGCTGATGTGGCCGGGGCGTCTCGCCCCGGAACCCGACGTCGCGGTCCGCCGAGAACGGGGTTCCGGGC
>JBOGJQ010000258.1:0-10954 GCA_050745405.1 Thermoanaerobaculia bacterium
TCAGTGGCCCATCGCGGCCCACCGCTCCGCCACGGTGACGCCGTTCGGATCGAGCGCCGCCTGAATCGCATCGAGCCGGTCTTCCGGCCGCGGATGCGTCGAGGCGAGCTGCGCGAAGACACTCTCGTTGCCGCGGGCCAGCGCGTCGAGCTCCCGCAGGAAGTGCTCGTAGGCGGACGACGCGTAGCCGGCGTCGGCAGCGAGGGCGGCGCCGATGCGGTCCGCATCGAGCTCCTCCTGCCGGCCGATCCCGGTGTTGAAGAGCTTCTCGTACGCGAGGTCGCTGATCTTCCGCGCGAGCTCGTCGGTGAGATCGCCGCGCCCGAGCTCCGACTGCGCGAGGTTCAGCCCCTCGGTCACGACGTTCGCCCGCTTGATCTCCCGCAGGATGTGCTTCTCCGTGGCGTGCGCGATCTCGTGGCCCAGCACCGCAGCGAGCTCCGCCTCCGATTCCATGTGGTCGAGCGCGCCCGTCGTCACGAACACGTAGCCGCCGGGCGCGGAGAACGCGTTGACGACCGGCGTGTCGAGGACGGCGAAGTGCCAGTCGAGGGCGGGCCGCGTCGAGTACGGCACGAGCGTCCGGCCGACGAGGCCGACGTACTTCTGGAGATCGGGGTCGTCCGCGAGGGGATACGTCGCGAGGATGCGCGCCGCGACGATCCGCCCGAGCGCGACTTCTTCCTCTTCGGTGAACTCGCGCGTCAGCGCCTTCGCGACGCGCGCGCCCTTGTCGACTTTCTCCTTGATCGCGGCGCCCTTGCGCAGAAGGTCCTGCCACTGCGCCGAGGCGTCGGCGGCGACGAACAGAAGAGCGAGAAGGATCGTTGCGCGTTTCATCGGGCGTCTCCCGCCGAGCCGACTTTCGCTTCTTCCTGGAAGCGCGTCAGCTCGGCCGTTTCGTCGTCCCACACGTCGTCGAGAGTCTCGAGCAGCGCGAGCGCTTCGTAATCTCCGCCGTCGGCGAACTCCGCGCCGCGCTCGACCCCGCGTCCGCCCGCCGTGGCCGATACCGAGCGGTCGGCCGGGCCGCCGAGTCCGCCAGCGAGCGCGGCGAGCCGCGCGGCGGCTCCCTTTTTCGGCGTCACGGTGAACATCGAGGCGTGGACCGGCTTCCGGCGCAGCGAGGTTCGAGTCAGCGTCCAGGTCCTGCCGCCGCTCTTCGCGACGACCGCCTTCACGCCTTCCGCGTCATCCGTATACGTCGCGCCGGAGACTCGGGCCAGCAGAGCGGCCGCGACCTGCGCCTCGGCCGGCGACTGGCTCGAAAGCTCGACGTCGCCGCCGGGCTGCCGGATCCACGTCTTTCCCTGCGTCGCCACGAGGACGAGCGGGGCGCCGCTCCCGGCATTCCATTCTGCCCGGGCGCTGGTCCCGTCCGTCAGGAGCGTCACCGACGCCTGCATGCCGCCTGCAGCGGCCTCCCAGGTCGATTCGGAGGATTCTTCGAACAGCGGGGAAGCCGCCAGTGCGATCGCGGCAACGGCCGTGGCCGCCAGGAACCATCGTTTCATGCTGACCCTCGGATTTCGTAGATGCGGACCGGAACGTTTTTTCCCTTCACCCGGACCTCGTCCAGATAGAACGCCGGGATGTCCTCTCCCATTCGCGCGCGCGTCGAATCGCTGACGATGATCTCGGTCCCGTAGTCCTTGTTCTTCCCTTCGAGGCGCGAGGCGAGATTCACGGCGTCGCCGATGACCGTGTAGCCGAAAACGCGCCGCGACCCGATGTTGCCGACCACCGCCTCGCCCGTGTTGATCCCGATGCCGATCCGGATCGCCGGCTTCCCCTCCGCTTCCCAGGCGGCGCGAAGGCGGGCCGTCTCCTCGATCATCTCGATCGCGCACAGGACGGCCTTCCGCGGATGATCGGCGACCTCGGTCGGCGCGTTCCAGAATCCCATCACGGCGTCCCCGATGAACTTGTCGAGGGTACCACCGTGGCGGAGGAGAATCTCGACCATCCGCGTGAGGTAATCGTTGAGCATCTCGACGACGTCTTCGGGCTCGTTCGATTCGGAGATCGTCGTGAAGCCGCGGATGTCGGAGAATAGAATCGTGAGGTCGCGCCGCTCGCCGCCGAGGTCGACGCGGTCGGGGTTCTCGAGGAGATACTCGAGCACCTGAGGCGAGACGTAGCGTCCGAACGTCGCGCGCAGGACGCTGCTGCGCCTCTGTTCGGCGACGAATCGGACGACGGTGATCGCGGCCCAGGTGAGGGCGATGGCGATCGCGGGGCCGACGGACTGGACGATCAGGCCGCGGGCGAGAGCGAGAGGGGCCGCGGCGAGCCAGGCGCCCGCGAAGAGCGCGAGCAGCCCCGTGGACGCGATCTGCGAGTGGAGCGGAGCCGCGAGCGCGCCGAAGAGGGCGGCCGAGGCGAACATCAGCAGGACGACGATCCACGCGGGGGCGGTGCGGTTGAACTCGCCGTGGAGCAGGTTCTCGAGCGCGTTCGCGTGGATCTCGACTCCGGCCGAGATGGGAGAGAGCGGCGTCGGGCGAAGGTCGAGCAGTCCTGCTGCCGTGTGGCCGATGATGACCGCCTTGCCGTCGAAAAGGGCGGCGAGGTCCGCGTCGATCTCCGCGGCGGGACGGACCCCTTCCTCACGCTGAAGCGAGGCGACGATGAGGCGATCGAAATCGACGGTCGCGTAGTGGATCTCGTCGAGCCGCGCGTCCTCACGCGCGTGCCAGCGGATCGCGAACGTGCCGCGCTCGTCGACCGGAATCGCGGTCGATCCGACGCGGAGCACGCCGTCTTCCCACAGCGCGCTCTCTCCGGCTCCGTGAACCTCGGCCGCGGCCGCGATCGAGAGCGAAGGCATCCATCCCCCTCCCGCGAGGGGGATCACGGTCGCGTAGCGGCGGGCGATCGAGGAGCCCGGCTCGACGTAGAACGCCATCGAGCCGATCGCCGCGGCGGTGCCGAAGAGGGGATGCGGCGCGATCAGCGGCTGCGGCTCGAGCGGTGGAGCGGAGCCCTCGACGCGCCAGAGATGATCGCGCCATGCGGCCGGAGCTTCCCCCGCTCCCGCGAGTCCGCCGGTCTGCGCTCCGAGCACGACCGGCACGGCGGCGAACGCCTCGGCGAGGCGCCGGTCGCCCGCGGGATCGTTCAGGTTGTCATAGTCGAACAGGATGTCGAGGACGACGACGCGGGCGCCGCCGGCGGCGATCTCCTCGACGGCGCGCGCGACGACCTCCCGCGTCCACGGCCAGCGGCCGTAGAGGGGGGCGAGCGTCTCGAGCGATTTTTCATTGACCGCGACGATTACGATCCCCGGATCGGGAGGACGCTCGCGCGCGAGCCGGCGCGTCCAGATGTCGCTCCAGAGCCACTCGAGCCCGAACAGGGCGGGCGAGAGCTGGAGGAGGAGCGCGACGATGGCCGCGAAAGCGATGCCGGCGAGAGCGCCGCGTATGGTGAGACGAGAGAGCATGGGATCGCGATTGCGGATTGATGATCGCTGATTGCCGATCGGATCAGCAATCACCATCTTCAATCAGCAATCAACGATCATCAATCCGCGATAGAAAAAAGGCCCCTCTCGCGAGGGGCCTACCTGACGAAAAGAAGCCGACTGGGCTTACTTCTTCTTCGCTTTGGCTTTGCTGGCTTTCTTGCTCTTAGAAGCGGCTTTCTTCGTGGCCATCCCCGATTCACCACCTTTCATGCCGTACGGGACCTCACGGTCGCGCTTCTTTGGCACACGCCGGGATACAGAACCGGCCTCATTAATATGGGATCCACATACATTAATGTCAAGACTTTTTTTGCCGAAAGTCGCTTAGCTTTTTCGGCCCGAATCGAGACGCTTTATTCGTGTACTGAACGGAGCACCATTTCGCGATCGATTTTATGACCGCGCGCGATCCCAGATCGCCAGCATCCGCTCCGCCGCCCGCTGCCACGAAAACAGCGCCGCGCGCGCGCGTCCGGCGCGGATCATCCCGTCGCGGTCGTGCGCGTTGCGCATGACCCCGAGCAGCGCGTCCCGCAGCGCCTCCGCGTTCCCCGCCGGAACGTACCGCGGCGCGTCCCCGCCGACTTCCCGCAGCGCCGGGATGTCCGAACAGATCACCGGCGTGCCGCTCGCCATCGCCTCGGCGACCGGAAGGCCGAATCCTTCGTCCCAGCTCGGCAGCACGACGGCGAGCGCGCAGCGGTAGAGCACTCCGAGAAGCCCTTCGTCGACGAATCCGAGGAGGGAGACGCGCTCCTCGTCGCGGAAGCGCGCCGGCTCCGACCCCGCGATCGCGAGCCGCGCCGTCGGCATCGCGCCGCGCGCGAGCCGCCACGCCGCGACGAGGCCCTCGAGGTTCTTGTGCGGCTTGTCGTTTCCGACGAAGAGGAAGAACGCCCCCGCCTCGAGGCCGAGCGAACCGACGAGCGCTTCGTCGCGCGGCTGCCGCTCCGAGACGAACCGCGTGAGGACTCCGTTGGGAACGACCTCGATCTTTCCCCGCGCTCCGGGAAACGTCCGCTCGATGTCCCCGGCGACGGTCTCGCTGACCGTCGTCACGATCCGGCTGCGCCGGATGGCACGCGCGATCATCCGGCGCGCATAGATCCTCTCGAACGGTTTCACCGGGCGCCGATGGAGGTGAATGAGGTCGTGGATGGTGACGACCACCGGACCGGAGACGAACGGGACGACATAGTGCGGCGCGTGAAAGAGGTCGAGCTTCGCGCGACGTGCCGCCGCGCCGACGACGAGGAGCTCTCGCAGAGAATAGTGCGGCGCGCCGGCGTCGCGCCGCTCGATGCGGAGGTCGGGCGGGAGAAAGGCGTCGATCGACGGCGGGCCGAAGAGAACGAAGTCGTGCGCCGCGCGCGCCGCCGCGAGACCACCGAGAAGACCGCGGATCCAGGTGCCGATCCCGTAGTCGGCGATCTTACGGCCATCGATTCCGATCCGCACCGCAAACAAGGATAAGTCAGAATCGCGCGGCGCGACGGATCAGATCCGCCATGATCGCGGCGCTGCGATCCCAGGAGAAGAGTTTCGCGCGCTCGATTCCGCGCGCCGCCATCTCGCGGCGAAGCGACACGTCGCGTGCGACGCGCTCGATCGCCCGGCGCAGCGCGAGCGGATCGCCCGGCGCGACGAGCAGCGCGGCGTCGCCCGTCACTTCGGGGATCGCACCCGCCGCAGTCGCGACGACCGGCGTGCCGCAGGCCATCGCCTCGAGCGGCGGCAGACCGAATCCCTCGTGGCGCGACGGGTAGACGAACATCCGCGCGTGGCGGTAGAGGGAGACGAGGTCCGTTCCTCCGACGAAGCCGGTCACGACGATCGCGCCATCGCGACGATGGCGCTCGATGCGCCGGCGATCGCGGCCGAGTCCCCATCCTTCGCCGCCGCAGAGGACGAGCCGCGGCCGAGGCGCGAGCCCTTCCCACGCGTCGAGCAGATCGCCGATTCCCTTGCGCGGCTCGAGCGTCCCCACGAAAAGCACGTACTCGTCCGCATCCAGGCCGAGTGGCGGCGCGGAGGCGTCTCCCGCGGGCGTGAACTCCGGTCCGACGCCGTTCGGCACGATCTCGATCCGCGCGAGCGGCACCCCGAACCCGCGCCACGCCTCCTCGGCCGTCGCCCGCGAGACGGCGGCGATCACCGCCGCGCGCGCGAGACTCCGGCCGATGAAGAGGTTGAACGAGACGACCGTCTTCGCCTCGTGCCGGTGCGCGCCGGTAATCGACGTGAAGTCGTGGAGCGTCACGACGGCCGGCGGCCCGCCCGGCGCGAGCGGAAGCGTCCCGTGCGGCCCCCACAGAACGTCCGCCTCTTCTTCGCGAAGGACACGCGGAAGGCGGAGCTGCTGCCACGCGACGCCGAGCGGCATCGAATCGGTGCGGAAGCGGAGGTGCTCGATCCCGCTCCGGTTCGCGACCGGAGCGTGCGTCGCGATCAGTGGCGCCGGATCGAACGGAAGACGTGCCGCGATCGCGGCCGCATGAACGCCGATCCCCGTCCGGTTTCCGACGAGCGCTCGTCCGTCGACGACGAGCTTCATCGCGCCACCCGCCGGAAGACGGCCGCCGTCTCCGCCGCCGCGCGCTCCCACGAGAAGCGCGCGAGGTTCGCCGGCCCGCGCGCGACCAGCGCCGCGCGGAACGCGTCGTCCTCGAGGACGCGCCGCAGCGCGGCCGCGAGATCGCTCGCGTCCTCGGTCTCGAAGTAGACGGCGGCGTCGCCGCCCACTTCGGGAAGAGAGGAGTTGCGCGCCGCGACGACGGGCGTTCCCTCCCGCATCGCTTCGAGGAGCGGGAGGCCGAACCCTTCGTAGCGCGACGGGAGAACGAATGCGTCCGCGCCGCGATAGAGCCACGGCAGCGTCCCGCGGTCGACGTAGTCGAGCTGCCGGATCGATCCGCTCCACCGGCTCGCCGCCATCCGGCGCAGCGTCCCCTCCGACTTCCATCCGACTTTTCCCGCGACGAGCAGCTCGCCGGCATACCCGCCGTCCTTCAGGCGCTCGAAAGCCTCGATGAGCACGTCGAGATTCTTCCGCGGCTCGATCGTCGAGACGAAAAGGACGTAACGCGCCGGAAGGTCCGTGGTCCGCGCGCCCGCGGCCCGCGCGGGCGGAGGGCCCGAGGAGATCGCGTACACCTTGCGCGGATCGACCGTGTAGTGGGCGAGGATGTCGGCGCGCGTCGACTCGGAGACGCAGATGACGGCGTCGGCGCGGGCGATCTCGCGCAGCATCTCGCGCTCGAGATTCCGGAGCGTCTCGTCCTGAAGCAGCTCCGGGTGCCGCTTGTACGTGAGGTCGTGGACAGTCACGACGCGCCGCCGCGCGATGGCCGACAGAGTCCGCGGCAAGAAGTAATTCGCTCCGAAGAATACGTCGCAACGCGTGAGCCATGCGATCGCGGGGAAGGCGAGCGACGCGATCCGCTTCGAAGCGCGCGTCACGGGAAGACCGCGGAGGTCGACGGCGACCCCTTCGAGACCGTCAGGGAGCGCGACGTGGAGATGCGGTCCGCCGTCGTCGACCGAGCCGTCGCCGAAGCAGACGATCTCGACGTCGTCGCGGCGCGCGAGCTCCTCGAGGAGGAAGTAGAGATACCATCCGACGCCGGTGAGCGGCTCGTAGAACGGGCGGATGTCCACGCCCACGCGGATCGCCCCTCCCGGCGCCGGCCGTCGCGCGGCGGCCCCGAGAGCACGCGCGATGCGCCGCGACGCCGCCGTCAGGGCAGCGACCCGCGGAGCGAGGCGCCGGAATGGCACGAGAGGAGCACCCGCGGCCCGACGCACGCGGCCAGCGATCCGGCGCATCATCGGGCGCGATGGTAGACGATCGCTCACGAAAATGGGACGAATAGGACGTATAGGACGAATAGGACGAATAGGACGAATAGGACCGGCAGGGCTGTCGACCCGTCCTATACGTCCTATACGTCCCATACGTCCTATTTCTAATCCATGAAAACCGCCCTTCTCCTTGCCACGCTCCTCGTCGTCGCTCTCATCCTCTGGTGGGTCGCGCCGCTCGTTCTCCCGCCGGAGCTGACGACGCTCGAGGACGAGCCGGCGCTCGTGGAGCTGCTCGAGCGCGCGCCGGCCGGCGCGACGAACGTCATCGCCGTTCCCTCGTTCGCCCCGGCGTGGCGGCGGTTCGACAGCATTCTCGGGCCGCTCGTCGGCGAGGGGGCACGCACCGGGCTGGACGCGGCGGCCTGGGTCGCCGGCGGAGCGCCCCTCGTCGCGTGGGAGGGAGAGGAGACGTGGGGCGCGGTCGCGCGTCCCGATCCCCTCCGCCGTCTCGTCATCCGCCTCCTCGGCGGGCTCTCGGGCGCCGACGTCCGCGTCGACGGGGCGACGGTCTTTTTCGGGCCGAGTCCCTCCCGCGGCGCTCCGATGGGCGAGATCCCCGCGCTCGCGCCGGGGCACCTGTTCCTGCTCCATCGCGACGGGGCGACATACCCGCCGATGCCGCGGCCGGCGTGGTCGGCGGTCCGCGTGATCGGAGACCGGGTCGAGGTCACGACCATCGGGACGAGCGACCGTCCCCGCCGGCAGATTCCTCTGGCGGGCACGTCTCTCCCGCGCGGCGCCCTCCTCGCGGCGCGCGTCGCGGAGCCGCCCGAGGCGATCGCCGCGATCGACGAGGTCTTCCCGCTTCCGATCGGGCGGTTTCTCGAGCAGGGAGGGCTCGTCGCGCTCTACGGCGTCGACCGCGGCGGCCTCGTCCCCGTTCCGCGGCTCGTCTTCGGGATCCCGGCGGACGATGCGCGCGCCGCGGAGATCGTCGAGCTGATCGACCGGGCGACGCTGCGCGGTGCGGCGCGTCTTCTGCTCGGGAGGCGGCCGGACGAGACCCGGCAAGTTGCCGGGACGGAAGTGACGCGGCGGCGGGGAATCGGGCTCACCATCGAGTTCGCCCGGCGGGAGGGTGAGTTCCTCATCGCGTTCGACGACGAAACGCTGCCGCGGCTGCTCGAGGACGGGCGCGTCCCGGCCGGGAAAGGAGGGGCGGTCTGGGTCATGCGGGCGAGGGTCCGCGAGCTGCTTCCCGCGGCCGAGGCGCTCGGCTACAGCGACGCGCTCCGGCTGCTCGCGCCCGATTTCGCGTCCGAGGCCCGGGAGCTCGCCGAGACGCTGCGGCGGGCGCCGCCGGCGCGGGAAGTCCGGGCGGTCATGCGGCAGGACGAGGAACGGCTGCGACTCGAGGCCGAGCTCGCGCTGCAGAAATAGATCGGATCGGCGCCGGGTTAATTATTCGGATTCCAGCGACTTAGCCTCTGATTTCGATCCTCCCGCTTTCCCCGCCGGAGTTGCCGATCATGAAGCACGTACTCGACTTCAAAAGGGTCGCCGAGAGCGGCCCGCAACGCATCGCGACCGAAATTGCGATCGAGCCCTCGCAGCTCGCGCGCGAGGAGGTGGAGCGGCTTTCGCCCGTGCGCGTCGATGCTCTGGTCGAGGAGGGCGACGAGCCGCGGGAGTTCGTCGTCAGCGGGTCGATCGCCTTCGAGGTCGACCTGGTCTGCGCCCGCTGCCTCGAGCCGTACCCGTTTGCCGTTCATTCCGACTTTACCCTAAGATACCGACCCCGCCCCGTCGCGGCGGGCCAGGTCGGGGCCGAAGAGGTCGAAATCGAAACCGGGGAGCTCGAGCAGGAGTTCTATGAGGAACCGCTCGTCGCTCTCGAGCCGGTCATCCTGGAGCAGGTTCAGCTCGCGCTGCCGATGAAGCCGCTTTGCGACGAGCAGCGCCAGGGGCTCTGCCCCCAGTGCGGCACGAACCTGAACCGGGAGACCTGCGCGTGCGGCGCCGAGGAATCGGACCACCGCTGGGATGCGTTACGCGGCATCCGGGACCAGTTGGTTAAAAAGAAAGAGATCTGATCATGCCGAATCCGAAACGACGCCATTCGAAAGCCCGCACGCGGACGCGCCGCGCGCACGACTTTCTCGAGAAGAAGTCGCTGTCGACCTGCCCGAACTGCCACGAGGCGAAGCTGCCCCATCGCGTCTGCCCCAAGTGCGGCTACTACAAGGGGCGCGAAGTCATCACCGTCAAGGGCATCGTCTGAGCGACGGGCGATGAGCGAAGCGGGCCCCGGATCCGTCTCCAAGGGACCCTCGCGGATCGCCGTCGACGCGATGGGGGGCGACAAGGCCCCTCGCGAAATCGTTCTCGGCGCCCTGCAGGCGGCCGCGGAGTATCCGGTCGTCATCCACCTCGTGGGACGTGAGGCGGAGGTCCGCCGCGAGATCGCCGCGGCCGGCGAGTCGCTTCCCTCGAACATCGAGATCGTGGACGCCGCCGAGGTGGTCGAGATGAACGACCATCCGCTCACCCCCATCCGCAAAAAAAAGAACTCCTCGGTCCGCGTCGCCGCCGATCTGGTCGGCGACGGGAAAGCGGACGTGTTCGTGTCGGCCGGCAATACCGGGGCCGCCTGGACCTCCGCCCGCAAGGTCCTCGGGATGATCGAGGGCGTCGACCGCCCCGCGCTCGCCGCCGTTCTCCCCCACGTCGACGGCCACACCGTCCTCCTGGACGTCGGCGCGAATGTCGACAGCAAGCCCCACCACCTCCGCGAGTTCGCCGTCATGGGCCACTACTACGCCCAGATGCTCTTCGGCCTCCGCTCTCCGCGCATCGGTCTGCTCTCGATCGGCGAGGAAGAGGGGAAGGGGAACGAGGTGACGCGGCAGAGCTTCCGCGTGATGAAGGACACCGGCCTGAATTTCGTCGGGAATGTCGAAGGGCGTGACGTCTTCAACGGCAACGCCGACGTGGTCGTCTGCGACGGGTTCATCGGCAACGTCGTCCTCAAGGCGTCCGAGGCAGTGGCGGAGATGATCTCCAAACGGCTCCGGAGCGAGCTGAAGGCGAATCCCCTCCGCGCGTTCGGTGCGCTCCTTTCGAAGGGCGCGTTCGACGCGCTCAAGCGCAGCACGGATTACAAGGAGTACGGCGGCGCGCCGCTGCTGGGCATCCGCGGAGGATGCGTGGTGTGTCACGGCCGCTCCGACGCGTTCGCGATCAAGAACGCGATCCGCGTCGCGGGCGACTTCGCCGAGTCGCGCATCAACGACAAAATCCGGGAGAAGGCGCTCGAGCTGCACCAGAAGGAACGGGCGCAGGGGCTGCAGGCGGGCAACGGCGACGAGACCGAAGTCGCCGCGCCGCAGCAGTCGTTGCCACTTCACGAGTAGCTAGTACCTGGTAGCCAGTAGCTGAGGATGTCCCTCTCGTAGTTGAAACTCTGAGAGGCGGTTCCGGCCATCACATTCTCTCCTAAGCGATCTTCGATGCGCCAGAGTTCTGCTCGGGAATGCGGTCGAGAGCGCGAAGCAATCAGGCATGTGCGCGTGACCTTTGAGGCGGCGGAACTTCTTCTCGGCTTCGAGCAGGCCCGTCGCACACCAGCGACGCTTCATGTCGCCGCCTCTCCACCGTTTGACTCGAGCTCCGAGTCGGCGC
>JBOGJQ010000259.1:0-8127 GCA_050745405.1 Thermoanaerobaculia bacterium
CGCCGCCGCCCTTCGAACGCAGAACGCAGAACGCAGAACGTCGAAGCGAGAAACGCTCTCTTTCTTCTTTCTTCTTTCTTCTTTCTTCTTTCTTCGTTCTGAGTTCTGCGTTCTGCGTTCTCGTTTATGCCAGCCGCTCCCCAGGCCGATCCGCGGATGCTCATCGCCGTCCGGGTGGTGGTGATCACCTCCCTTCTGCTCGCGGCGCTCATCATCCAGTTCACCGCGGACATCGTCCTTCCGATCAATTACGTCTATCTCGTCGCGGGAGCAGGTTACGCGCTGACGGTCGCCTACATCGTGGTCGGCCGCGTGATCCCGAATCCCGCCGTGAACCTCTACGTGCAGTTCGCGGGCGACGTCTTCATCGAGACGCTCCTCGTCTACTTCACGGGAGGCCTCGACTCGCCGTTCTCGTTTCTCTACCTCGTCACGATCATCACGGCCTCGATGCTCCTCTATCGCCGCGGCGGCCTCGTCACGGCGTCCGGCGCGGTCATCCTCTACGGCGGCCTGGTCGACCTGATGTACTTCGGCGTTCTGCCGGCGCCGCCGCCGAGCTTTTTCAGCACGACCCAGTGGTCACTCGTCCGGCTCTACCTGAATCTCTCGACCAACGTCGCCGGCTTCTACGCGACGGCCCTCCTCACGTCGTTCATCTCGGAGAAGCTGCGGCGGACCTATCACGAGCTCGACGTGAACCGGCAGAGCCTGGCCGAGCTGAAGGCGATCAACGAGAACGTCGTCGCCTCGATCCCGTCGGGGCTGCTCACGCTCTCGAACGACGGCGTCGTCTCGTTCGCGAACCCGGCCGCGTCCGAGATTCTCGGTATCCCGGCGCCGGAGGCGGTCGGCAAGCACGTGGTCGATGTCCGGCTCTTCGAGGTGGAGGAGTGGGAGGAGATCGCGCGGCGGAGCGCGGAGTCGGCCGTCGTGCGCGGCGAAACCACGTACGCGCGCGGCGAGGAGGCGATGGCCATCGGCTACGCGGTGACTCCCCTCCGGACGCTCCAGGGAAACGCCTCTGGCCTCAGCTGCATTTTTCAGGACCTCACGGAGGTCAAGCGGCTCGAGGGGCAGCTCCGGATGAAGGACCGCATGGCGGCCGTCGGCGAGCTGTCGGCCGGAATCGCCCACGAGATCCGCAACCCTCTCGCGGCGATCGCCGGCTCGGTGCAGGTGCTCCGGAACTCGAAGAACCTCGCCGTTCAGGAGCAGCGGCTGATGTCGATCATCCTCAAGGAGTCGGAGCGGCTGAACAAGACGATCGGCGAGTTCCTCCGGTTCGTGAAGCCGCACGAGAGGCGGGAGATCGAGTTCGACATCGCGGCGAGCCTCGTCGAGACGCTCGAGCTGCTGTCGAACTCGGCCGAGATGAAGCCGGGGCACCGGGTGGAGTGGAACGTCGACCCGTCGTCGTTCATCGTGGCCGGCGATCCCGACCAGATCCGCCAGGTTTTCTGGAATCTCGCGCGGAACGCGATTCAGGCGATGCCCGAGGGAGGGATTCTCCGCGTGACGTCGTCCGTGTCCGACGCGACGTTCGTGATCGAGTTTCTCGACGAGGGACTCGGAATGACCGAGCGCGAACGCCGGTCGCTCTTCCAGCCGTTCCGCACCTCGCAGCCCTCCGGCACGGGCCTCGGCATGGCGATCTCGTACCGGATCGTCCAGGAGCACGGCGGCCGCATCGACGTCGACTCCGAGCCCGGCCATGGCACGCGCATCACCGTCGCGCTTCCGATCGGGCAGGAGGTGGAATCGTCAGTAGCTAGTAGGTCAGTCGTCGGTCGTCAGTCGTCAGTCGTCAGGGAGAATCCCACCAGAGCGTCGTCATCCTGAGGAGCGAAGCGACGAAGGATCTCCTCAGCGGCGACTCAGACTCGCGACGCTGTTGGGTTGAGACGCGGCTGAGGAGATCCTTCGCTCACGCCCACCCACGCCACCTCGCTCAGGATGACGCCCAGCGACGAGCGACGAGCGACGAGCGACGAGCAACGAGCGACTAGCGACCAGCGACCAGCGACGAGTACACTCTCGGTCAGTGGACGAGCGCATCCTCTCCGCGGAAATCACCGACGACGAGCTCGGGATCGAGCTCTCGCTCCGGCCCAAGCTCCTCGCCGAGTACATCGGCCAGCAGAAGGTCAAGGACAACCTCGGCATCTCGGTCGAAGCGGCGCGGCGGCGCGGCGAAGCGCTCGATCACGTCCTGCTGTTCGGACCTCCCGGACTCGGGAAGACGACGCTCGCCAACATCCTCGCGAACGAAATGAACGCCGGGATCAAGTCGACGTCGGGGCCGGTCGTCGAGAAGACGGGCGATCTCGCAGCGATCCTGACGAACCTCGAGCGCAGCGACGTCCTGTTCATCGACGAGATTCACCGCCTGCCGCCTCAGGTCGAGGAGATCCTCTACTCCGCGATGGAGGACTTCCACCTGGACATCATCATCGGCCAGGGCCCCGCCGCGCGGACCGTGAAGATCGAGATCCCCAGGTTCACGCTCATCGGCGCGACGACGCGCGCCGGTCTGCTGACGGCGCCGCTCCGCGCGCGGTTCGGCATCGTTCACCGGCTCGATTTCTACGACGTCGACGCGCTCACGATCATCGTCCGCCGGTCGTCCGACATCCTCGGGATTCCGATCACGCCCGACGGCGCGCACGAGATCGCGCGCCGCTCGCGCGGCACGCCACGGATTGCGAACCGCCTCCTGCGCCGCGTCCGTGACTTCGCCGAGGTGCGGCACGAGGGAACGGTCACGACGGAGATCGCGCGCGAGGCGCTCCAGATGCTCGAGGTCGACGAGTACGGCCTCGACGAGATCGACCGCAAGCTCCTCGCCACGATCATCGAACGCTTCGGCGGCGGTCCGGTCGGCCTCAATGCGATCGCCTCCTCGATCGCCGAGGACCGAGGGACGATCGAGGATCTCTACGAGCCGTACCTGATCCAGATCGGCTTCTTGCAGCGCACACCGCGCGGCCGCGTCGCCAGCCGCGAGGCGTACCAGCACCTCGGTTACCAGTCCCGCCCCGGCGCGGGCACGTTGTTCTGATTTCGACATTCAGAATTCAAAATTCAAAATTCAACCCTGCGTTCGTTGAATGGTGAATTTTGAATGTTGAAGTTGAATGAGCCGATGGAAAACCGTGAACATTATCCCGTCCTCGTGATCGGCACAGGGATCGCCGGCCTGAGCGCCGCGTTCTCGCTCGCGCGCGCCGGCGTGCGCGTTCTTCTGGTCACGAAGGCGTCCGACCCGAGCGACTGCAACACGCTGTGGGCGCAGGGAGGGATCATCTATCGCGGCGTCGAGGACTCCCCGTCGCGCCTCGTCGAAGACATCATCCAGGCGGGGGCGGGACTCTGTAACGAGGAGGCGGTGCGCTTCCTCGCCGAGGAGGGGCCGAAGGTGGTGCGCAGCATCCTGCTCGACGAGGTGAAGGTCCCCTTCTCGACCGACCGCGAGGGGGAGCTCGACCTGACCCAGGAGGGGGCGCACTCGGTCTCGCGCATCATTCACGCGGGTGACTCGACCGGGCGCGCGATCGAGATCGCGCTCCTGCGCCGCGTCCGGGAGGAGCCGAACATCACGCTCGCCACGGAGCTGACGGCGATCGACCTCCTCACGACGCACCACCACCCGACCGAGATCCAGGTCCGCTACCGCCTCGCGAACGAGTGCGTCGGCGCGTATCTCCTCGACAACCGCACCAACGAGGTCTACTCGGTTTTCGCCGACTACACCATCCTCGCGACCGGCGGCGTCGGGCAGGTCTACCTCCATTCGACGAACACGCGCCACACGATCGGCGACGGCGTCGTCATGGCGTCCCGCGCGGGCGCGCGGATCATGAACGCCGAGTACGTCCAGTTCCACCCGACGGCGCTCGCGCACAAGCGGACGAACCACTTCCTCATCTCCGAGGCGCTGCGGGGGGAGGGAGCGCGCCTGAAAAACCAGGGCGGCGAGTACTTCATGGAGCGGTACGCGCCCGAGCTGAAGGACCTCGCGCCCCGCGACGTCGTCACGCGCGCGATCGTCGAGGAGATGACGGGCCGGAAGGAGGAGTTCGTCTGGCTCGATCTCGCGAATTTTTATAGCGGAGAGGAGCCGATCCGCGAGCGGTTTCCGACGATCTGGGAGGAGTGCCGCGCGATCGGGATCGACATCGAGCGGGAGCCGATCCCGGTCGTCCCCGCGGCGCACTACTTCTGCGGCGGGATCCTCGTGAACACCTTCGGCGAGTCGACGCTCGAGCGCCTCTACGCGATCGGCGAGACCTCGTGCACGGGCGTCCACGGCGCGAACCGCCTCGCGTCGACCTCCCTGCTCGAGGGACTGACGTGGGGCTTTTTCGCCGCCGCCTCGATCCACGAGAAGCTCCGCGCGCCGAGCGCCGCGCCGGCAGGGAGAGGCGCCGTGGACGAGCGCATCTTCGGTTCGATTCCCGATTGGAATCCCGCGGGCAACGTGAACATGGAGGACCCGGCTCTGATCCTCCAGGACTGGACGACGATCCAGCACACGATGTGGAACTACGTCGGGATCGTCCGGACCGTCGAGCGCCTCGAGCGCGCCGTCGCCGACATGCGCGACCTCGGCAGCCGCCTCACGAAGTACTACCACGAAGCCGCGATGAGCCGCGACATCGTCGAGCTCTTCCACGGCCAGAACATCGCCTGGATCATCGCGAACGTGGCGATGAAGAACCCCGTGTCGCGGGGAGCGCATTTTCGGAAGTAGTCGCTCGTCGCTCGTCGTCAGTCGTCAGTCGTCAGTCGTCAGTCGTCAGTCGTCTGTTGCTCCTCGCTGCGTCGTCATCCTGAGGAGCGAAGCGACACTTCGTCGCTGTCGCTCCTCAGTGCAGGCTCCGGATCTCCTCAGCTGCGACTCAGACTCGCGACACGCCGGATTGAGACCCGGCTGAGGAGATCCTTCGCTCACACCCGCCCGTCCGCCTCGCTCAGGATGACGCGCGCGCGGGAGACATTCCCGTGGGGACGGTCGTGTTTTGCTCTCCGAGCGACGAGCGACGAGCGACAGACGCTACAACCCCAGAAATTCGATCGCCACACCGCACGCCATAATCCCCGCGCCGGCGATCGCGTGCGCGTAGTGCGCGAACCCCCCGAGCGGGATCCGCCCCACGCCGCCGCGATCGTCCTGCGCATCGACTCGCTGGCCTCGAGCCGCGTCGCCGAGATGCCGAGCGCGACTCCTACGAGGCCGAGGACGACCGCGCTCGCCACGTGCGCCGCCCCGCACGCGAGCGTCACCCCGAACAGCTTCGCCGTCCGCCAGCCGCGCACCCGGCCCATCGCCGCGAAAGGCAGGTAGTGGTCCGGTCCGAGAATCGTGTGCACGAACGCGATCGACGCCGCGGTCGCGAGAAGAAGATCCCCTGTCGTCATGGCATCGTTTCACCCTGATGCATCGGAAGGCGCAGAAGCGCTTCGCATCCCGGCCCGTCGTGACGGTTTTCGAGCGACAGCGTCCCGCCATGCGCTTCGGCGATCTGGCGGCTGAGGACGAGGCCGATGCCGGTGCCTCCCGGTTTCGTCGTGTAGAACGGGACGAACAGATTCGTGCTGCTCGAGATCCCCGGTCCCTCGTCGAGGATCGACAGCTCGAGCTCCCCTCCGCGCGTCTCCCACGCGACCGTCACCGCGCCCCCGGTCTGGAGCGACGCCTCGACGGCGTTTCGGACGAGGTTGATCAGGAGCTGCTCGAGCTGCGCGGCGTCGGCCGGAATCGTCACCTCGGGTCCGGGCGCGACTTCGATGCGCATTCTCTGCTCGAGCGCCGCGACGCGCCGCACGAGGGCGCCGATCTCGACCGGCGCGAGCGTCGGCGGCGGCAGCCGCGTGAGCGTCGCGTACGCGTTCATGAAGCGGCTGAGCGCCTCGGCGCGCGCGGCGACGACGCCGAGGCCGCGGCGGACGTCTTCTTTCCAGTCTTCGGGGAGAGGCTCGCGGGCGAGGAGCGTCTCGAGGCTCCCCGCGATCGACTTGATCGGCGCCAGGGAGTTGTTCATCTCGTGCCCGAGGACGCGCACGAGCCGCTGCCACGCCTGGCGCTCCTCCTCGCGCAGCGCGCGGCTGAGGTCCGTGATCATCAGAAGGTGGTGCGGCAGCCCCTTCTCGCGCACCTGCGAGCGGCGAAAACCGAATCGGCCCGTGCCGCCGGGGAAGGTGTGGTCGATCGTTCCGGCGGGCTCGCCGGAGAGCATCGGGCCGATGCCGACGTCCGCGGCATCGCGGCCGAGGAGGCGCTCGACCGGCTGCGCGAGGAGACGCTCGGCGGCGCGGTTGGCCAGACGGAGCCGCCCCTCGCCGTCGAAGACGAGGATCGCCGTATCGAGCTCGGTCATGACGCGCGTGACGAGGGCGGTCGCTTCGAGCGCGTCGAGCCTCTGCTCGCGCAGCATCGTGCTGAGCTGATTCACTTCCGTCATCACCTCGGCGAGCGCGTCCTCCTCTCCCGCGCCGCGGCTCCGGAGGGAATAGTCCTCCTCGCGCAGCGCCGCGAGCATGTTCGACAGGGTGCGGAGCGGATGGACGAGCTGCTCGTGAAGCGAGTAGAGGGCCAGGAGGGTGGCGGTCCCGGCGATGGCGACGACGGTCCAGAAGGCGCGCGCGCCGAAATCGCCCGTCCAGAGGAGGAGGAGCGTGGCCGCGACCGACGGGAGCGCGACGACAGATGCGGCCAGGAGGACCCGCCGCTCGTACGTCATCCTCGGGCGGCGTTTCCGCGCCCCTCTCACAGACCGTATCGCTGGATTCTCCTGTACAGCGCGCTCCTCGACAGCCCGAGCGCGTCCGCCGCGCGGCTCACGTTGCCGTCGTAGCGGGTCAGCGCTTTCTTGATGAGAAGATACTCCACTTCCTCGAGGCTCATCTCCTCGATTCGTGTCGCGCTGTCGGCGAGGGTGTGGAGGGCGAGGTCGGAGGTCCGGATCGTCGAGGTGGTCGACATCAGGACGGCCCTTTCGATCGCGTGATCGAGCTCGCGCACGTTCCCCGGCCACGGATGCTGAAGGAGAAGCTTCATCGCGCCGTCGTCGAAACGCTCGAGGCTCTTCCGGTACCGCTTCGCGTGCTGCCGGAGGAAGTGTCCGGCGAGCAGAGGGATGTCCTCGCGGCGGTCGCGGAGGGACGGGAGGCGGATCTCCACCGTGTTGAGGCGGAAGAGTAGATCCTGACGGAAGCGCCCCTGCTCGACTTCCTGCTCGAGCGGCGCGTTCGTCGCGGAGATCAGGCGGAAGTCGGCCTTGCGCGTCTGCGACGAGCCGACGCGCTCGTACTCGCCGACTTCGAGAACGCGAAGCAGTTTCGCCTGCTGCGTCATCGAGAGGTTCGCGATCTCGTCGAGGAACAGCGTCCCTCCCTCGGCGAGCTCGAAGCGGCCGACGCGGTCGGTCTTCGCGTCCGTGAACGCGCCGCGGACGTGGCCGAACAGCTCGCTCTCGAAGACGCCCTCGGAGAGGCCGCCGACGTTGACCGCGACCATCGCCCGGTGCGCGCGCCGCGACACCGCGTGGATCGCCTGAGCGACGATGCCTTTGCCGGTCCCGTTCTCGCCGCGGATCAGGAGGTTCGCGTCGGACGGGCCGACGCGCTGGATGATCTCGAGCACCGGACGCATCGCCGCGGACTCGGCGATGAGCGTCGGACCGTCGCCGCGCAGCAGGCGGTTCTCGCTCTCGAGACGGCGCCCCTTCCGGAGCGCGCGCCCGAGGTCGACCTGGTTGCGGAGGATCGTCAGGAGGCGCGCGTTGTCCCACGGCTTCTGGAGGAAGTCGCGCGCGCCGCGCTGCATCGCCTCGACGACGAGCTCGATCGACGCCCAGGCCGTCATGACGACGATCGGCAGCGTGCTGTCGTACGCATGGATGTGCGACAGCAGGTCGAGCCCTTCCTGTCCGGACGTCGTGTCGCGGCTGTAATTGAGATCGATGAGGAGGACGTCGAACTCGCGCGCGTCGACCGCGCGCAGAACGGCGGCGGGGGAGTTCGCCGTCTCGATCTTGTATCCCTCCCCCTTCAGGAAGAGACGGAGCGCCTCGAGCACGTCGGGCTGGTCGTCCGCAACGAGGATGTGCGGCGGGCGTTCGGCGG
>JBOGJQ010000260.1:0-3163 GCA_050745405.1 Thermoanaerobaculia bacterium
GGTCGTTCCGGAAGAACTCCTCGGCCGGCGTCTCGGCGAGGCAGGAAACGCAGCGATGTTTTCCGGTGCGCTCGGGCAGGCGGCGCGGCACGTCGTCTCCGGTCATGGCGGCGTTTCTAACACAGTCGCCGTACCCGCGTATTGCGCGTCGTCACATTGACGATACGTCGAAGATTCCCGAAGAGCAATCGCTATAGAGCGAGCTTCACGGCAAGACCACGCTCCGCAGGTGCCGCGTTCCCGCCGCGAGGTCATCGAGAACTTCGTCGATCGCGCGAGCGGAAAGGGGAACGGTCCGCGTGATCGCGGCGCCGAGGTCGATCTCGCGGCGGCGCGCGAGCTCCATCAGCTCGACGAGCTCCTCTCTCGTGTGATCGGAGCTCCCGAGGATCGACCGCTCCGGCGCGAGGAGGTCTGAGTACGCGTCGATCTCGAACGAGCGCAGGTTGATGCCGACCACGACGAGGCGCGCGCCGCTGGCGCTCGCGCGGAGCGCCGCTAGCGTCGTCGGCGCGTGCCCTGCGAAGTCGAGGATGATGTCCGCCCCGGCGAGCGCCTCGGCGAAATCCTCGCGGCGCGCGTCGACGGCGATCGCGCCCCACGTTTCGGCGAGACGCAGCTTCGACTCGACGACGTCCGAGGCGACGACGCGTTCCGCGCCGAGGTGCCGCGCGAGCTGCACGGCGGAGACGCCGAGTCCGCCGAAGCCGAGAAGGGCGACCGATTCGCCCGCCTCGAGACGACTGAGTTTCAGAGCGTGCCACGCGGTCGCCGTCGAGCACATCATCACCGCCGCCTGCTCGAACGGAACCTCGTCCGGAATCGCGACGGCGTTCGCGGCGGGGACGACGATCGCCTCCGCCCATCCTCCGTCGCACTCCTTGCCGAGCATGTCGCCGTCCGGCAGCAGATAGTGCAGCGCGACGCGATCGCCCGGCGCGAACGACGTCACGCCGGACCCCACCGCCGACACGACGCCCGAGATCTCATGCCCGAGCGTCACCGGCAGGCGCGCGCGTCCGGCGTCGTCGCGGTAATGGAGATCGCTGTGACAGATGCCCGCCGCGCGAATCGCAAGGACGATTTCTCCCTCGCCGGGGACGAGCGGCGGCAGTTCCGCGTCTTCGAGCGGCCCACCGAGGCGGGCGAGACGCACGGCGCGAAAATGCGGCATGAAAAGAAGGATACGCGAGCTCGACCGCAGAGCCGACTCACGATTTTGCAACACCAACGTTGTCGCTTCGGCGCTCGTATTCCGAGCATGACCGCGGCCCGAGCCCTCCTCGTCCTTCTCATCGCAGCCTTGCTCTCCGCCTCGGCGGCAGCCGCGGGCACCGAGGTGTTCTTTCTGGAGTCGGGGCTTCCGCCGTCAGCATTCAATGGGCACTCGATCTACGTATTGGGAACCCTCCTCGGCCGGCCCCTGTGGAAGCTCGATCGCGTGTCGGGGCAGGCCGAGATCGTGACGACCATTCCGCAATTCGGCGAGATCGCGGCGAACGACGATTACGTTTTCTTCACCTCCGATGACGACCGTACGGACTGGCGGAACGCACTCTGGCGTCTCGATCGGATGGGAGCGCTGGAAACGATTGCCGGCCCGACGGACGCCCTGTTCGGTGGGCTCGTCGCGGATGGGGCATGGCTCTACTGGTACGAGCCGTCGACGGAAAGAACTACGGAAGTCGGGGCCGCGCTGCGCGCCGATGGCACGATCTACCGGATGTCCGTCCATGGCGGCGAGGCGGAGCCGGTCGCGTCGGGCTTTTTCTGCCGGTTCGATTCAGGGATCTGGGGCGATGGGTGCCCTCGCGACCTCGAGATCTCCCCTCACGGGCTGATGTTTCTGACGCAGAACGGTCTCGCTCGCGTGGCGGACGGCTCCGGCACGCCCGAGATGATCCTGATTGCGACCGACCTCGCGGCGATCGCCGGGGCGACGCATGATGCCGTCTGGGTCGTCCAGTTGGTCGACGGCGGCGGCACATCCCGCCTTCGGCTTCTCCGCGTTCCGCTCTCGCCGCAGCGCACCACGTTGAACGCGGCGCAAGCTCTCGCCGAATGGGGACGGCTTCCGTCGGCCCGTCACGTCACCGCGGAGCTCCTGGACGACAACGGCACCGTCGCCGTCGCGTCAAAGGGATCCCTCGGCCTCTTGAGACCTGTCGGCCACGTGCATCTCATTCGGCCGAGCGGAAGCGTGGAGTCGATTTCCGGATTCCCGAGTGAGATCGTCGCCGCGTACCCCGAAGCGTTCTACTACGCGGCATTCGTCGGAAACGGCACGCGGATCATTCGCGTGGATGTGGGGCGTACGGCGCCACCCCTGAGACGACCGTGAATCCGGCTATCATTCGAGCCGATGCGCGAGCGCCCTCCCCTTCGCCTTCACATCGGCAGCGGTCCGGTGCGGATCCCCGGCTGGACGAACGTCGACAACCAGAAGTATCCCGGCGTCGACAAGGTGCTCGACGTCCGGAAGGGACTGCCGTGGAAGCGCGGCGAGGCGGAGCTGGTCTTCGCCGAGCACTTCATCGAGCACCTCTCCTATCGCGATGGGGTGCGATTCCTGAAGGAATGCCGCCGCATTCTCGCGCCGGAGGGCATCCTCCGCCTCTCGACGCCGAATCTCGATTGGGTGTGGCACACGCAGTATCACCCGGGACAGTGGAGCGCGGATACCGAGGCAGTGCGCGACTGCTTCTGGATGAACAAGGCGTTCCGCGGATGGGGGCATCAGTTTCTCTACAACCTCCCGTCGCTGCATCTGACGCTCCGCGCGGCGGGGTTCGCGGAGGTCGCCACGACGCGCTACGGCGAGAGCGCGCACGAGGCGCTCCGCGGTCTCGAGCATCACGAGCAGTACATCGACACGCCCGAGTTGCCGCACGTCATCGTGGTCGAGGCGACCGGCGAAGCCGATCCGGCGACGGATGCCGCGCTCGCGACGGCGATCGCCGATTACGAGCAGGCGATCGGCGTGGTCTGATCGTTTCTGTCTCGCTCCCGCCCGCCCGGGGGGGGGACGGGAGCCGCAGATTACGCAGATTGACGCAGATTAAAGCGTTCCGCCGACGCGGAGCGCACGTGGCCGCGGTGTCCCGCCGCGAGCCCTCCCGCGCCGACGTTACGCCGGAGGTGCGCGCCGGGACGGCGCGCCCAC
>JBOGJQ010000261.1:0-2724 GCA_050745405.1 Thermoanaerobaculia bacterium
TTTCGAAGATAGTCCCCCGTCGCGGTGCCGCTGCCGGCGACCTCCTCGGGCGTTCCCTTCGCGATGACGAGGCCGCCGCCGTCGCCTCCCTCGGGACCGAGGTCGATCACCCAGTCCGCGGTCTTCACCACGTCGAGGTTGTGCTCGATGACGACGACGGTGTTCCCCTTTTCGACGAGGCCGTTGAGCAGCTGAAGCAGCTTCGCGACGTCGTCGAAGTGGAGGCCGGTCGTCGGCTCGTCGAGGATGTAGAGCGTCTTGCCGGTCGAGCGTTTGGCGAGCTCCTTCGCGAGCTTGACACGCTGCGCCTCGCCGCCCGACAGCGTCGTCGACGACTGCCCGAGCGTGATGTATCCCAGGCCGACCTCGCCGAGCGTCTGGAGGATGCGCGCGATCTTCGGGACATTGCGGAAGACTTCGAACGCCTGCTCCACGGTCATCGCGAGGATCCCGGCGATCGAGTGCCCCTTGAATGTCACCTCGAGCGTCTCGCGGTTGTAGCGCTTCCCGCCGCAGACGTCGCAGGTGACGTAGATGTCCGGCAGGAAGTGCATCTCGATCTTGATCTGCCCGTCGCCCTTGCACGCCTCGCAGCGGCCGCCCTTCACGTTGAACGAGAACCGCCCCGGGCCGTACCCCCGCATCCGCGCCTCGGGTGTCTGCGCCATGAGACTGCGGACCTCGGAGAAGACCTGCGTGTACGTCGCCGGGTTCGAGCGCGGCGTGCGCCCGATCGGCGACTGGTCGATGTCGATGACCTTGTCGATGTGCTCGAGGCCCTGGATCTTCTTGTGCTCGCCGGGGACGTCGACCGAGCCGTAGATCGAGCGCGACGCGGCCTTGTAGAGGATCTCGTTGACGAGCGTCGACTTGCCGGATCCGGAGACGCCGGTGACGGCGACGAAGACGCCGAGCGGGAAGGTCACGTCGAGATCCTTCAGATTGTTCTCGCGCGCGCCGACGATCCGGATCGCCTTCCCGTTCGGCTGACGCCGCCGGTCGGGAACGGCGATCCCCTTCTTGCCCGCGAGGTACTTCCCGGTGAGCGACCGCTCGTAGCGGCCGATCTGGCCGACTTCTCCCTCGGCGACGATCTCGCCGCCGTGCACGCCCGCCCCGGGCCCGAGATCGACCACGTGATCGGCGGCATGGATCGTCTCCTCGTCGTGCTCGACGACGATCACCGTGTTGCCTAGCTCGCAGAGACCGCGGAGAGAATCGATGAGGCGCCGGTTGTCGCGCTGATGAAGGCCGATCGACGGCTCGTCGAGGACGTAGAGGACGCCCATGAGCTGCGAGCCGATCTGCGTCGCGAGACGAATGCGCTGCGCCTCGCCGCCCGACAGCGTCGCGGCCGCGCGGTCGAGCATGAGGTAACCGACGCCGACGTCATTCAGGAAGTGGAGACGCTCACGGACTTCCTTCAGGATCTTTCCGGCGATCTTCTCGTCGCGCTCGCCGAGCGCCAGCTCGCGGAAGAACTCCTCGGCATCCGTGAGCTGCAGGCGGACGATGCGGTCGATCGGATTCCCCGCCACGGTGACGGCGAGCGCCTCGGGTCGGAGCCGCCTCCCCTCGCACTCGGGGCAGCGCGTCGCGGTCATGAACCGCTCGATCTCCTCGCGCGCGTCGTCGTCCTCGATCTCGCGGTAGCGCCGCTGCAGCATCGGGACGAGACCTTCGAATTTCGACTCGTACTCGTATCCGCCGTCGCCGCCCCAGACGAACTTCACTTCCTTCTCGGTGCCATGGAGGATCACCTGACGTGCTTTTTCGGACAGCTTCTGCCACGGCACGTCGGTTCGGAAGCGGAAGCGCTTCGCGAGCTGGTGGATCTGCTTCATGCGCCAGTTCTCGGATCCTTCCTTCCAGACCGCGAGCGCTCCCTGTTCGATCGAGCGGGTCTCGTCGGGAACGATCTTCCGCGGGTCGACCTCGAGAAGAACGCCGAGTCCAGAGCAGCGCTGGCACGCACCGTAGGGAGAGTTGAACGAGAAGAGGCGCGGCGCGATCTCGCCGACTGAGATGCCGCAATCGGGGCAGGCGTAGTTCTGCGACAGGAGCTCCTCGCGATTGTCCTCGGCGTAGAGGATCTTCACCAGTCCCTCAGCCACGCGCGTCGCGACCTCGAGCGAGTCGGCGAGGCGCTGCTCGATCCCTTCCTTGACGACGAGCCGGTCGATCACGACGTCGATCGTGTGCTTCTTCTGTTTGTCGAGCACCGGCGGCTCCGCGAGCTCGACCATCTGCCCGTCGACGATCGCCCGGGTGAAGCCCTCCTTCACCATCTGGAGCATCTGCTTGCGGTACTCCCCCTTCTTGCCGCGGACGTAGGGAGCGAGGATCGTGAACTTCGTCCCGGCGGGGAGCTTCGCCAGGCGATCGACCATCTGCTGGATCGTCTGCGGCCGGATCTCCTGTCCGCATTTCACGCAGTGCGGAACGCCGATCGAGGCCCAGAGGAGACGGAGATAGTCGTAGATCTCGGTGACCGTGCCGACGGTCGAGCGAGGATTGCGAGTGGTGCCCTTCTGGTCGATCGAGATCGCGGGCGAGAGCCCTTCGATCAGGTCCACGTCCGGCTTGTCCATCTGGCCGAGGAACTGACGGGCGTAAGACGAGAGGCTTTCGACGTACCGGCGCTGGCCCTCGGCGTAAATGGTGTCGAACGCGAGGCTGCTCTTGCCCGAGCCGGAGAGGCCGGTCAGCACGACGAGCCGGTCC
>JBOGJQ010000262.1:0-2060 GCA_050745405.1 Thermoanaerobaculia bacterium
CTTCGGCGCCTCCGGCGCCGCATATGGTTTTGTTTTTCTCCTCGGGTGCGGCTCCGGCCCTCAGTGGCTCGGGATGACAGCTTCCGCGATTCGTCGTGATAATCCGCGACGAGCGACGAGCGACGAGCGACGATCGGGCGACCGACTATCATCGCAAGTCGCAGAAAAATAGTTGACTTCATGCGATTCGTTGCGGTACTTCATGCACCGCACACGATGCGTGTGACGAGTTTCACAAGCGCCCGGTGAGACTCGCCGAACGCGCCCACTCCAGAAGGGATTCGCCGCCACCGGTCCGGCCGGTTTCCCGGTGAAGGGTGCGTTCGGTTGCGCGGGCCGACCCCAACAGACGAATGCAAGTTTTCCATCGCAGCGCAAACGTTCTGGCCAGGGCCAGTCTGATCGGTGCCGCTCTCCTCGTCGGGTTCTCGCTCTGGCTGGTTTACCAGCTCAATCGGTCGCCGTTCGCGACCGAGCAGCGCGTGCAGAAAGCGCAGCCCGTCCCGTTCAGCCACGAGCACCACGTCTCGGGACTCGGCATCGACTGCCGCTACTGTCACACGACCGTGGAGACGTCCTCGTTCGCCGGCATCCCCCCGACGGCGACCTGCATGAATTGCCACCGGCAGATCTGGACGAACGCCGCGATGCTCGAGCCGGTCCGCGCGAGCTTCCGCTCGGGCGAGCCGCTCCGGTGGCAGCGCGTGAACCGTCTGCCGGAGTTCGTTCAGTTCAACCACAGCATCCACATCCAGAAGGGGATCGGCTGCGTCTCGTGCCACGGGCGCGTCGACCAGATGCGGCTCACGTGGCAGGACAAGCCGCTCACGATGGCGTGGTGTCTGTCGTGCCACCGCGCGCCGGAGAAACACGTCCGGCCGCGCGACAAGGTGTTCGACCTCGCATGGGAGCCCGAGAATCAGGCCGAGCTCGGGCCGCGACTGGTCCGCGAATACGGGATCCAGGAGAAGACGGCCTGCTCGTACTGCCACTACTGATCGCGGCTCGCCCCGCGGCGCCCGATCGCGCTCTGGAAGGAAGATGACCGAAAAGAATCAGCACCTCGATCTCGCCGGATTTCGTGCACGGCTAGGCGAGCCGGGCCGCCCGGAGTTCTGGCGCGGGCTCGACGAGCTGGCGCAGGACCCGTCGTTCGAGGACGTGCTCCGGCGCGAGTTCCCGCGCGAGGCCGCCGCGCTCGGCGACGGCGTCGACCGCCGCGACTTTCTCCGCGTCATGGGCGCCTCGCTCGCGATGGGCGGCCTGGCCGCCTGCACGCCGCAGCGGCCGGAGCTGCTCGTCCCCTACGTCACCGCGCCCGAGAACGTCATTCCCGGCAAGCCGCTCTTCTACGCGAGCGCCATCGAGATGGACGGCTCCGCGCTCGGCGTCCTCGTCGAGAGCCACCTCGGCCGGCCGACGAAGATCGAGGGAAATCCCGAGCACCCCGCGAGCCTCGGCGCGACGCACCACTTCGCCCAGGCGTCGATCCTCTCGCTCTACGATCCCGACCGCTCCGAGACCGTCCGCCGCATCGGCGAGGTCTCGACGTGGGAAGCCTTCGTGTCCGAGCTGCAGGCCACGCTCTCGCCCCTTCAGGCGCGTGGAGGCGAGGGGCTCCGCATCCTGACCGAGTCGGTCAGCTCGCCGACCTTCGGCGAGCAGATGCGCGCTCTCATGCAGCGTTACCCCCGCGCGACCTGGCATACGTGGCAGCCCGCCTCCGGCGACAACCGCCGCGACGGCGCCCGCGCCGCGTTCGGCAGACCGCTCCACACGATCTACCGCTTCGCCGAAGCCGACGTCGTCTTCTCGCTCGACGCGGACTTCATGTTCCGCGGCGAGGGGTTCGTCCGCTACGCGCGCGACTTCATGGAGCGGCGGAGAGTCCTCGCCGGCCGCGCCGAGATGAACCGCCTGTACGTCGCCGAGACGATGCCGACGGTGACCGGGTCGATGGCGGACCATCGCGCCGCGCTCACGCCCTCGGGCATCGAGGCGCTCGCGCGTGCCGTCGCGGCCGAGCTCGGGGCCGGCGGCGCCGCCGCCGGCGCCGGAGT
>JBOGJQ010000263.1:0-12810 GCA_050745405.1 Thermoanaerobaculia bacterium
CCCCCGGTCCTTGCGAACCGAAACGTTTTGCACCCCGGAGGGGTGCCGGACGGCGGCGATCTTTATAATCGCCGCCGTGAAGCCGCAAGACCTCGTCCTCGTCCTCGATTTCGGCTCGCAGTACACCCAGCTCATCGCGCGGCGCATCCGCGAGATGAAGGTCTACTCCGAGATCCACCCGTTCGACGTCTCGATCGAGCGGATCCGCGCCCTCGCGCCGAAGGCGATCGTCCTCTCCGGCGGGCCGAGCTCGGTCTACGGTGAAGACGCTCCCCACTCCTCCCACGCGATCTTCGACCTCGGCGTCCCGATTCTCGGCATCTGCTACGGGATGCAGCTCACGGCGTTCCAGCTCGGCGGGAAGGTGGAGCCGGCGTCGGAGCGCGAGTTCGGCCGCGCCGACGTCGAGGTCGTCGCCGCCAGTCCGCTCTTCAAGGGAACCCCCTCGATACAGAAGGTCTGGGCGAGCCACGGCGACCGCATTCTCGAGCCGCCGCCCGGATTCCGCGTCATCGCGCGCTCGGACAATGCGCCGCTCAGTGGGTGGGAACACCCGGAACGGCGCTGCTACGGAATCCAGTTCCATCCCGAGGTGACGCACACCGAGCACGGGAGGGAGATCCTCCACAATTTTCTGTTCGACATCGCCGGCTGCAGCCCCTCGTGGGACCTCGGGAACTTCCGCGCGCAGAAGGTCGCGGAGATCCGCGCGGCGGTCGGCGACCGGAAGGTGATCGCCGCGGTGAGCGGGGGCGTCGACTCGTCGGTCGCGGCGCTTCTCGTCTCCGAAGCGATCGGGGATCAGCTCACGGCGATCTTCGTCGACAACGGCGTGCTCCGGAAGAACGAGGCGATGGAGGTCGTCTCTCGTCTGTCCGACGGGCTCGGGCTCCACATCGTGGCCGTCGACGCGAAGGAGCGGTTCTATCGCGAGCTCGCCGGCGTCGCCGATCCGGAGCTCAAGCGGAAGCGGATCGGGTACGAGTTCATCGCGGTCTTCGAGGAAGAGGCGAAGAAAATCGAAGGAGCGGAGTTCCTCGTCCAGGGGACGCTCTACCCGGACGTCATCGAGTCGGTCTCGGTGAAGGGACCGTCGGCTGTCATCAAGACCCACCACAACGTCGGCGGCCTGCCGGAGAAGATGGGGCTGCGCCTCATCGAGCCGCTGCGGGAGTTGTTCAAGGACGAGGTGCGGCGGCTCGGCATCGAGCTCGGGCTCGAGGAGGAGTTCGTCTGGCGCCACCCGTTCCCCGGGCCGGGGCTCGCCGTCCGGATCCTCGGACCCGTCACGCCGGAGCGCGTCGAGATTCTGCAGAACGCCGATGCGATCTTCATCGAGGAGGTCCGGCGGGCGGATCTCTATCGCGAGATCGCGCAGGGATTCGTCGTCCTGCTGCCGGTGCAGTCGGTCGGCGTCATGGGAGACGAGCGGACGTACGAGAACGTCTGCACGATCCGCGCGGTGACGACGACGGACTTCATGACGGCGGACTGGTACCGCTTTCCCTACGACGTGCTCGACCGGATCTCGCGGCGCATCGTGAACGAGGTGCGCGGGATCAATCGCGTGGTGTACGACGTCTCGTCGAAGCCGCCCAGCACGATCGAATGGGAATGACATGTGGCCGCGCCGTCCCGGCGCGAGCCGTTTTCGCGTGAGGCTCGCGGCGGGACGCCGCGGCCACACAAAAAAAGGGGCGGCGCTCGCGAGAACGCCGCCCCCCGGAGCAGCAATCAGGATGGGTCCCCACCCCCATCCCACCGGGCGCACGTTGGGGGTGCGCCCCGGAGCCTCACGAAGAGGTTCCGCGTCGAAAGGGTCAATCGCTCAGGTTCCGGATCACCGTCGGAATGTCGAGATCGCTCCCGAAATCATTCGTCGCCATCGGCCCGTAACCGCCGCCGTCCTTCGCGAACGGGCGGCGAAAAAATGGCGGGTCGTAAATGTCCTCCTCGGCCCCGACCTGCTCGCCCGCCTGTTCGCGCGTCGCGCGCTTCTCCGCCGCAGGCCGGTCGAGCGGCTTCTCGAGCGGCGAGCGCATCGGGTCCGTCGGAAGCGGCGGCATCTCCCGCGCGGGTCGCGCCGGCGCACCGAGCGACTCGCCTCGCGTGTTGAGAAGGCCCCGCGTCGCCGCGTCGAAACCCGTCGCGATGACCGTCACCTTCATCTCGTCCTTCATCTTCGGATCGATTACCGTGCCGAAGATGATGTTCGCCTCCTCGTCGGCCGCTTCCTGGATGATCGACGCCGCCTCGTTGACCTCGAAAAGCGTCATGTCGGAGCCGCCGGTGACGTTGATCAGGACGCCCTTCGCGCCCTCGATCGACGCCTCCTCGAGCAGCGGAGACGAAATGGCGCGCTGCGCCGCCTCGACCGCGCGATGCTCGCCCGCGGCCGTGCCCGTGCCCATCAGGGCCATTCCCATCCCGTGCATGATCGTCTTCACGTCGGCGAAGTCGAGGTTGATCTCGCCGGGGACGGTGATGAGGTCCGAGATCCCCTGCACCGCCTGGCGCAGGATGTCGTCCGCGATCCGGAACGCGTCCGGGAGCGAGGTTCCGCGCTCGACGAAATTGAGGAGGCGCTCGTTCGGGATCGTGATGAGCGTGTCGACCGTCTCGCGGAGCGCGCGGATTCCCTGCTCGGCCTGCACGCGCCGCTTCTTTCCTTCGAAGTTGAAGGGCTTCGTGACGACGGCGACCGTGAGCGCGCCGATCTCGGCCGCGAGCGACGCGATGATCGGTGCCGCGCCGGTGCCCGTGCCGCCGCCCATGCCGGTCGCGATGAAGATCATGTCCGCGCCGCTCAGCGCCTCGAGAATGCGGTCCGTATCCTCGAGCGCCGACTGGCGCCCGATCTCCGGATTTGCGCCGGCGCCGAGGCCTTTCGTCAGCTTCGAGCCGAGCTGAAGCCGCGTCGGCGCGAGCGAGGCGTTCATCGCCTGCACGTCCGTGTTCGCGACCATGAACTCGATCCCGGCGATGCCCGCCTGGATCATCCGGTTGACGGCGTTCCCTCCGCCCCCGCCGACGCCGATCACCTTGATCTTCGCCGGCAACTCCTCGTCCATCGCGATGTTCAGTTTTTTCTGTTCCATCGGTTCCTCGAATGTGATCATCTGCCGTCCTCCGGTCGCCGTCGTCATGACGTCGCCGCGAACCACTGGCGGACCGAGTCCGCCATGCGGCTCCACCCCTTCCTCTTCGGCCGCGCGAGGCGCTCGCGGTGGCGGTGCCCCCACATCAGCAGCCCCGCGGCCGTCACCCACTCCGGTCCGCTCACCGTGTCGGCGAGCCCGCCGACGCCGCGCGGCGTCCCCTTGCGGCCCTGGCAATCGAAGATCTGTTCGACCATCTCGAGCATGCCGTCCATCTCCGCCCCGCCGCCGACGAGCACGACGCCCGAGCGGATCTCCTTGTCGAGACCCTGCTTCTCGAGGTCGCGCCAGACGAGCTTCGCGATCTCCGCCGCGCGCGGCTCGAGAATGTTCGTCAGCTCCTGCTTCGAGACGATCTTCGGCGCGCGCCCGCCGACGGCCGGCACCTCGACCGGCTCGTCGTCCACCACGAGAGACGACAGCGCGCAGCCGTAGCGCTTCTTGATCCGCTCCGCGTCCTCCATCGGCGTACGCAGCACGACGGAAAGATCCGAGGTGAAGTGGCCCGCGCCGACGGGGAGGACGTTGCTGTGGAGCACGTTCCCCTCGAGGAAGACGGCGTAGTCCGTCGTCCCGGCGCCGAGGTCCAGAAGCAGGACGCCCATCTCGCGCTCGTCGGTCGTGAGCGCCGTCTCGGCCGCGGCGAGCGGCTCGAGCACGAGCTCGTTCACCGCGATCCCCGCCTTGTTCACGCACGTCAGGACGTTCTGGTCGTGCGTGCGCGCGCCGGTGACGATGTGGACGTTCGCCTCGAGGCGCGAGCCCGTCATGCCGATCGGATCGTGGATCCCGTCCTGCCCGTCGACGACGAACTCGCGCGGGATCACGTGGAGGACCTCGAGCTCACCCGGGATCGGAATCGCGCGCGACTTCTCGATCACGCGGTCGATGTCCTCGCGGGTGATCTCCTTGTTCTTCCCGGTCACCGAGACGACGCCGCGCGAGTTCGCCGAGCGGATCTGATCGCCCGCCACGCCGACGACCGCCGAGTCGATCTGCAGCCCGGCCATGACCTCGGCTTCGTCGACCGCCTTCTTGAGCGCGTCGATCGCGTTGTCCAGATTGATGATGTTGCCGCGCCGGGTCCCCCGCATCGGCGAGGTGCCCTTGCCGATGATCTCGAGCTGCCCCCGGTCGCCGGCTTCGCCGACGAGCACGCAGACCTTCGAGGTCCCGATGTCGACCGCTACCGTGTACTTGTCCGTCCTGGCCACTTCCCTTCCTCCCTATCCATTTCGCGGCTTGATGACGATGCGATCCCGGAACCGGACGTCGGCGTATTCGACCGAGCCGTCAGGCCATCCTTCGGCGCGTGCGATCGCGTGAACGAGGCGCCACTTCGCCGCCGTCTCCGGCGTGACGAGCACGGTCGTGGAGAGATCGCGGTCCCAGATCGCGAATCCCCCGGCGCCGCGCGGCTCGATCTGCGAGACGCGCGCATAGAGGTCCGGCGCGTTCGCGCGGAGCGACTCGAGGAGCGTCACGGCCGCCTCGATCTCCGCGGCTCCGGCGCCGTTGACGAGCGGCAGGTCGCCGTCGCCGATCTGCGGCGAGAGCGGCGCGAAGACGACCCCGCCCGCGTCGACGTACCAGAGCGCGCCATCGCGGGCGACGAGCGCCGCCGGACGGCGCTCGGTGATCGCGACGTGCAGCGTTCCGGGGAGCTCTTTTTCGACGGCGACGCTCCCGACCCACGGATTCGCGCCGAGCGTCGTGCGGATCGCGTCGAGGTCGAGGCGGAAGAGGTTCGCCCCCTCCCATCGCGCGGCCGCGGCCTCGATGGCGCCGCCCGGCGCATGGACGACGCCGCTGATCTCGATGCTCTGGATCGCGAAGCGCGCGTCTTCCTGCGCCTTTCTCCACGTCCAGAGACCGCCGAGCAGGAGCGCCGCGACGAAGAGAACGTTCGCCGCCGCGATGAGGATCCGCCGCGCCTGCAGCTTCCGGTAGTTCCGCGGGGTCGACCCGAGGTCGACGGGACGGAAGAAGCGGTCCGACGAGCCGTAGACGCTCATGCCGCCCCTCCCGCGAGCCGTTCGCCGACCTTGTGGACGTCGCCCGCTCCCATCGTGAGGAAAAGATCGTTGCCGTCGATCTGCGCTTCCATCGCCTCGGCGACGGTGTCGAGGTCCCCCTCGACGAGGCGGACGTGCGGCAGGCCGCGGCGCGAGGCCGCGTCGGTGATCATCGCCGAGGTGACGCCCTCGATCGGCTCCTCGCGCGCCGGGTAGATGGGCGCGACGAAGGCGAGGTCGGCGGCGCCGAGCGCCGCCGCGAAGTCGTCGTGGAAATCGCGCGTGCGCGAGAAGAGGTGCGGCTGGAAGAGAGCGACGATCCGCCTCCCCTCCCATCCGCGCCGCGCCGCGTCGAGCGTCGCGCGGACCTCGGTCGGATGATGCGCGTAATCGTCGACGACGATCGCGCCGCGGAACTCGCCGACGATCTGGAACCGCCGCTCGACGCCCTCGAACTTCTCGAGGCCGGCCGCCGCCGTGGCGAACGGAATCTGGAGCTCGAGGGCCACGGCGATCGCCGCGAGGGCGTTGCGGACGTTGTGCTCGCCCGGCACGCGGAGCGTGACCTCGCCGAGAGGCTCGCCGGCGCGCGCCACGTCGAAGCGCGAGCCGCGCTCCTCGAACCGCACGTTCGTCGCGCGGAGCTCGGCGGACTCCGAGAGGCCGTAGCGGATCTCCCGCTTTTCGACGGAATCGAGAAGGGCGGCGGCGTTCGGCTCGTCGGCGCAGGCGATGACGCGGCCGAAGAACGGAACGCGCTGGACGAACTCGCGGAACGTCGCGCGGATGTCGTCGAGATCGCGGTAGATGTCGAGGTGGTCGGCCTCGATGTTCGTGACGATCGCGATGGTCGGATAGAGCGTGAGGAACGAGCGGTCGTACTCGTCCGCCTCGACGACGAGGTAGTCGCCGCTGCCGAGCTTCGCGCTCTTCGCGTAGTTCCGGAGCACGCCGCCCACGATCAGCGTCGGATCGAGCCCCGCCTCGGCGAGAACCATCGCGGTCATCGCGGAGGTCGTGGTCTTGCCGTGCGTGCCGGCCACGGCGACGGCGCGCTTGAGGCGCGTGACCTCGCCGAGCATCTCGGCGCGGCGGATGACCGGGACGCGGATCTCGCGGGCCCGCGCGAGCTCGGGGTGCGAGCGCCGGACCGCCGAGGAGACGACGACCAGGTCGGCCCCCTCCGCGTGCGCGGGGTCGTGGCCGATCGTCACGGGGATGCCGTCGCGGACGAGCCGGTCGGTCGTCGCCGACCGGGCCGCGTCGCACCCGGAGATCTGGAGGTCGTAGTTGCTCAGGATTTCCGCCAGGCCGCTCATGCCGATCCCGCCGATACCGACGAAATGGATCTTCTTTATGTGGCCGAAATTCATGACTCTATTGAGTCTTATATTCGTACAGTGTAAAAGTCTGTCGTCTAAGACGCAAATTATTTCCCTTGAATAGCATCGATTAAGTCCACAATTTCCCGTGTCGCCTCCGGATGGGCCATCCGCCGCTGGGCCGCGCCCATCGCCGCGAGCCGCGCCGGGTCCGCCGCAAGCTCCCGAACCGCCGCCGCCAGCCCCTCCGGAGAGAGCTCCCGCTCGGTGATCACGACCGCGCCACCCCCCGCCTCGAGAGCGCGCGCGTTGTACTCCTGATGGTCGTCCGCCGCCGCTGCGAACGGGACGAGGATCGCCGGACGCCCCGCCGCCGCGAGCTCCCCCACCGTCATCGCCCCCGCCCGGCTGACGACGAGGTCGGCCGCCGCCATCTCCTCCGCCATCGCATCGAGGTAGGGGACGACGCGGGCGCCGGCGAACGGCGACCCCGCGTATGCCGCCTGCACGCTTTCGTGCTGCGCCGGCCCGGTCTGGTGGACGATCTCGATCCGTCCCTGCAGCGGCTCGAGCAGAGGGAGCGCCGCCGCCATGGTGTCGTTGAGGATCCGCGATCCCTGGCTGCCGCCGAACAGGAGCAGCCGTACTTTCCCGCCGCCCTCCCGCCGCCGCTCCCCCGCTTCGAAGAACTCCGCGCGGATCGGATTCCCCGTCACGACGCCGCGCCCGCCGAAGCGCTCGAGCGCCTTCGGAAACGCCACCGCGACGCGGCGGACGAACCGCCCGAGAATCCGGTTGGTGAGTCCGGGGAACGCGTTCGCCTCGTGGACGATCGTCGGGATCCGCCGCAGCGCCGCGACGAGCACGACCGGACCCGAGGCGTAGCCGCCGACGCCCAGAACGGCGGAAGGGCGATCGCGGCTCACGACGCGCCACGCGTCGAGACACCCGAGCGGCAGGCGCAGCGCGTTCCGCAGCGTCATCGCGAGCGACTTCCCCTTCAGCCCCGCGACGCGCACGAATTCGAGACGGAACCCCGCCCCGGGAACGATCCGCTTCTCGAGCCCGGTTTCGGTCCCCACGAACACGACCTCCCGCCCCGCGCCACGCGCGAGCCACTCCCGGGCGATCGCGATCGCGGGGTAAATGTGCCCGCCCGTGCCGCCTCCCGCGATCATGAGAAGGTCACGCACGGGGAGCTCCTCGAGAGCTTTGAACGCAGAACGCAGAACGCAGAACGTAGAAGGAAGAAACCCTTCCCTCCGCTCCGGTTCTCTTTCTTACTTCTTCGTCCTGCGTTCTGCGTTCTGCGTTTTGTGTCCTGCGTCCTGCGTTCACACCCACCCCACCATCACCCTGACTGTTGAGAAAAATTCAAAAGCAAACCAATTCCGAAAAGGCTCGCCAGCAACGACGATCCCCCGTAACTGACCAGAGGCAGCGTCGTCCCCTTCGTCGGAAGAAGGCACGCCGCGACGCTCACGTTCACGAGCACCTGCACCGCGATGAGCACGCTCAGACCCAGCGCCGCGTAAAAGACGAACCGGTCCTCGGCGCGCCACGCGATCCGCAGACCGCGCCACACCAGCGCGCCGAAGGCGATCAGCAGCGCGAGGCCGCCGAGAAACCCGAGCTCCTCTCCGATGATCGAGAAGATGAAGTCCGTGTGCGGCTCCGGCAGGTAGAAAAGCTTCTGCCGGCCGTTCCCGATCCCGACGCCGGTCAGCCCGCCCGTCCCGAGCGCGATCAGCGACTGCATCGCCTGGAATCCCTTTCCGAGCGGATCGGCCTCGGGGTCGAGGAACGATAGGATCCGGTCGCGGCGATAGTCGGCGGCGAGCATCACGACGGCGAGAAGCGGAACGATCACGGCGCCGAGGGCGAAGATCTTCTTCCACGAGACGCCGGCGACGAAGACGAGCGACCCGGCGACGAAGAGGATGATCGCCGCCGTCCCGAAGTCCGGCTGCAGGAGAATCAGCCCGGTGACGAGCGCGAGGATCCCGAGCAGCGGCAGCAGACCGCCGGCGAGATCGTCGATCCTCTCCTCACGCCGCGACAGGTAGAACGCGACGAACAGCACGACGAGCGGCTTCGCGAACTCGGCCGGCTGGAGATGGATCGGCCCGAAGGTGAACCAGCGGTGCGTTCCGTTGATCGGCGGCTGGAACAGGACGAGGACGAGCCCTCCGGCGAGCGCCGCGACGAGCAGGTAGGCGATGCGCCAGTCGCGGAGCAGCCGCGCGTCGAGGTGCATCACGGCGAACATGAGCGCGACGCCGGCGGCGAGGAAGACGGCTTGGCGCGCGACGAAGTAGTACGGACTGGACGAAGGACCCCTCTGCGCCGCGATGATCGCCGAAGCGCTGTAGATCATGACGAGGCCGACGACGACGATGAGACTCGCCGCGCCGAACAGGAACCGGTCGTAACGTGCGCGGCGGCTCATGCGGCCCCTCCCGCCGGCTCCGGCATCGCGCGGACGAGCTCCTCGAAGTGCCGCCCCCGCTGCTCGAAATTCTCGTACTGGTCGAAGCTCGCGCACGCCGGCGAGAGGAGGACGACGTCGCCCGGCGCGGCGTGCTCGCTCGCCCACGCGACGGCCCGGTCCATCGTCTCCGCGGCCTCGAACGGCGCGGCGCCGCGCAGCGCCTCCTCGATCCGGGCCGCGGCCGCGCCGATCGTCACGATCGCCTTCGCCTTCCGCTCGACCAGCGGACGGAGGCGCTCGAACTCTCCCTTCTTGTCCTTCCCGCCGAGGATGAGAAGAACGTGGCCGTCGTCCATTCCCTCGAGCGACCCCATCGTCGCGTCGACGTTCGTCCCCTTCGAGTCGTTGATCCAGCGCACGCCGCCCGTCTCGCGGACGAGCGCCATCCGGTGCGGCAGCCCCGTGAAGGAGCCGAAGGCGATCTGGATGTCGACATCGGTGACGCCGAGAATGCGCGCCGCGAGCCACGCGGCGAGCGCGTTCTGGGCGTTGGCCGCTCCGGCGAGCCGCAGCGAGGCGCGCGGGATCGAGCGCTCCTCCGAGCCGGCGAGTCGCATGACGAGCTGATCGCCGTCGAGGAACGCCCCTTCCTCGAGCCGCTCCCGCGACGAGAAACGGAGGACGCGCGCGGCCGTTTTCGGGTCGCGCGTGAGCGGATCGTCGGCGTTCACGATCGCCGTGTCGCGCGCGGTCTGGTTCCGGAAGATCCTGTGTTTCGCCGCGGCATACTCGGCAATCGACGGGTACCGGTCGAGATGATCGGGCGTCACGTTGAGCAGCAGCGCGACGTTCGCACGGAACGTGTCGACGGTCTCGAGCTGGAACGACGACAGCTCGACGACGTACGTCCGCGGCCCCGCGGTGACCGCGTCGACGAGCGGATCGCCGATGTTTCCGGCGACGACGGGCGCGCGGCCGGCGACCTTGAGGATCTCGCCGATCAGGGCGGTCGTCGTCGACTTCCCGTTCGAGCCGGTCACCGCGACGACGGTTCCCTCGAGGTGGCGGAACGCGAGCTCGATCTCGGAGATGACGGGAATCGAGCGCGCCGCGGCTTCGCGAAGCGGCGGGATCGTGTCGGGAATCCCGGGGCTGAGGACGACGAGGCGAACGTCGTCGAGAAGCGAGGCGGGATGGCCGCCGAGCGCGCGCTGCACGCGCGGGTCGAGGCGCTCCGCGAGCGGAAGCTCCCCCTCCGGACGCGCGTCCGTGATGATCACGGGCTCGCCGCGTGCCGCCAGAAAATTCGCCGCGGCCACACCCGACTTCCCCGCCCCGAATACCGCGATCCGCCTCATCGCAATTTGAGCGTCGACAGCGCCATCACCGCGAAAATGATCGCGACGATCCAGAAGCGCACGACGACTTTCGTCTCCCTCCAGCCCGACAGCTCGAAATGGTGGTGCAGCGGCGACATCCGGAAGATCCGCCGCCCGGTCAGCTTGAACGAGATCACCTGCAGGATCACCGATACGGCCTCGAGGACGAAGAGGCCGCCGACGAAGACGAGCAGGATCTCCTGCTTGATCATCACGGCGAGGCAGCCGATCGCCCCGCCCAGCGCGAGCGACCCGACGTCGCCCATGAAGATCTCCGCCGGGTGCGCGTTGAACCACAGAAACCCGAGCGAAGCTCCGACCATCGCCCCGCAGAAGACGGCGAGCTCCCCCGTCCCCGGGATCCACGCGATGTTCAGATAGTCCGCGATGCGCGCGTGTCCCGCTGCATACGTCAGGAGCGTGAACGTCGCCGCCGCGATCCCCGTCGCGCCGATCGCGAGCCCGTCGAGCCCGTCCGTCAGGTTCACCGCGTTCGACGACCCGACGATGACCAGCATGATGAACGGGATGTAGAAGAACCCGAGATCGAGAACGAACTGTTTGACGAACGGCAACGTCAGGACGGTCGAGTACTGGTTGTGGATCTGCGGCAGGTACGCGATCGCCGCGCCGGCGATGGCCGCGATCGCGAACTGCAGCGCGAACTTCTGCTTCGCCGTCAGCCCGAGGTTCTGCTTTTTCGCGAGCTTCTGGAAATCATCGACGAAGCCGATCGCCGCGTAGGCGAACGTCACGAACAGCGCGATCCAGATGTACGGATTGAGGATGTCCGCCCACAGCACGGTCGGAATCACGATCGCGAGGACGATGAGGATCCCGCCCATCGTCGGCGTCCCCGCCTTCAGGTGGTGCGACTGCGGCCCCTCCTCGCGGATGTACTGCCCCAGCTTGATCCGCGTCATCCGCTTGATCAGCCACGGCCCGAGGACGAAGGAGATGAGCAGGGCCGTCAGCGCCGCGTACGAGGTCCGGAACGTGATGTAGCGGAACACGTTGAACGCGGAGACCAGATCGCGGAGCGGAAAGAGGAGGTAGTAGAGCAAGCTAACGCCCTCCCTCGAGCTCGCCGAGGATGCGGTCGAGACCGATCCCGCGCGAGGCCTTGAGCAGTACGAGGTCTCCCGGGCGGATCGCGTCGCGCAGATACGCCGCCGCGCCCCGCGCATCCTCGAAGTGTTGCAGCGCCTCGGGCGGGAACCCGGCCGAGCGCGCGCCGTCGAGGAGCGCCTTCGAGCGCGGGCCGACGGCGACGATCAGATTGACGCTTCTCGGCACCTTCTCCCCCGCCTCCCTGTGAAACCGCAGCTCCTCGGGGCCGAGCTCGAGCATGTCGCCGATGACGGCAATGCGCCGTCCGCGCGCCTCCGCCTTGTCGAGCAGCTCGAGCGCCCGCCCGAGCGCGTAGGGGTTCGAGTTGTACGTGTCGTCGTAGAGGCTCGCGCCGTTCCACTCCACGAGGACGCCGCGGTGGTACGCCGGCTCGATCGTCGCGGCGCCGCGCTCGATGCCTTCCAAGGAGATGCCGGTGAGGCGCGCCGCGCCGACCGCGGCGAGGAAGTTCTCGAGATTGTGAAGGCCCGGGAGGCGGAGGTGCATCTCGCGCTCGGTGCCGTTCGCGACGAGGCGGAACGTCGTCCCGCGAAGGCCGTCCTCGCGCACGTCGACGGCGCGAACGTCGGCGTTCGGATCGTGGAGAGCGTATGTCAGCTTCCGCCCCTCGAAGCCTTCGCTGATCCGCATCACCTGCGGGTCGTCGGCGTTGAGGACGAGCTGGCCGCCATCGGCGACGTTCTCGAGGAGCTCGCGCTTCGCGGCGGCGATCGCCTCGATCGTGCCGAAGAACTCGAGGTGCACGGGGCGGATGTTGGTGTAGACGCCGATGTCGGGGCGGCTGTAGCCGGCCATCTCCGCGATCTCGCCCTTGTGGTTCATTCCCATCTCGGAGACGACGACCTGCGCGGTGTCGGGCGCGTTGCTGAGACAGAGGGGAAAACCGATCTGGTTGTTGAAGTTGCCCCACGACTTGAAGGCGCGCCGCTCGGTGGCGACGAGCGCGTGAATCATCTCCTTGGTCGTCGTCTTGCCGGCCGAGCCGGTGATCGCGATGAGAAGGAAGGGGAACTCGTGCCGGACCGCGGCGGCAAGGCGGCGGAGCGCGGCGGTCGTGTCGTCGACGACGACGAGTCCCTTGCCTTCGGAGACCTCGACGTCCTCGCGGTGCACGACGGCGCCGAGCGCCGTCTCCAGCGCCTGGCCGACGAAGGTGTGGCCGTCGAGGCGCTCGCCGCGGATCGCGAAGAAAACAGAGTGCTCCTCGGCCTCGCGGCTGTCGATCACGACGCGGTCGAACGAGATCTCGCCGCCGCGGACGAGCCGGCCGCCGATCATCGAGGCGAGGCGGGCGAAGGTCAGGCGCGGCATAGCGCCTCCGGCGAGTCGGGAGTCGGCGGCGCCGGAGGCGCCGCAGAGGGTAGCCGGTGGTGA
>JBOGJQ010000264.1:0-4524 GCA_050745405.1 Thermoanaerobaculia bacterium
CCCGTGCCCACCGAGCCCGCGACGAAGCTCGCCTCGATCGAGACTTCCGGGAGCGGCGCCGCGCTCACGATCGCCCTCGAGGGCGACGGCCGCCTCGACTACAACGATTTCAAGCTCACGGATCCCCTTCGTCTCGTCTTCGACGTGAAGGGGACAGTCAACGAAGTCCGCCGCGCGACGATCCCCCTGGGCGACCCGTTCGTCCGCCGGATTCGCGTGGCGCAGTTCCAGGGCGGCCCCGATCCGATCACGCGCGTGGTCCTCGATCTCGACGAGTATGTCGACCATCGCGTGACGCGCGACGGCGGGAAACTGCTCATCAGCTTCGGCGACGCGGTCCCCGTCCTCATGGTGGACACTCCGGCCGAGCCCGAAGCGACGCTCGTCGCGTCCACGTCAACGAGCCGCCCCGCGGCGTCGATCGCGGATATCGATCCTCTCCCGCCGGCGGTGCCGGCCGGCAGGACCGAGACGGCGATCATCCGCGGCCCGCAGGCGCCGCCGCCGCAGCAGGCGCCTCTGCTCCAGGAGTCGCCGAACGTGACGGACCCGCAGCCGGCGCCGGACCTGATCGAGACCGAGGAAGACGTCTTCGCCGACGATCAGGGGCCCGAGATCGTGGGCGGAGAAATCACGACGCGCACTCTGAGCGGCCCCGACCAGATCTTCACCGGAGAGCCGATCGACCTCAATCTGACGAACGCCGACATCAAGGACGTTCTCCGGACGTTCGCCGAGCTGACGGGCCTGAACATGGCGATCGACCCGAACGTCTCCGGGAACGTGACGGTGGCGTTCGAGGACGTTCCGTGGGATCAGGCGCTGGCGATCATCCTCCGGCAGAACAATCTCGGGTGGACGATCCAGGGGAACGTCATGCGCGTGGGAACGCTCGACCGCCTCGCGGCCGAGCAGGCGCAGGAGAGGCGTCTGGCCGAGGAGCGGCGGCTCAACGTGGAGCTGACGACGGTGATCAAGCGGCTGTCGTACGCAAAGGCGGCGGACGTCGCGCAGCTCGCGCAGAACCTCGCGTCGCCGCGCGGCCGGGTCATCGTGGACGAGCGGACGAACCAGCTGATCATCACCGACGTCCCCGACTTCCTGCCGACGATGCTGAACCTGATCGAGAACATCGACATCGCGACGCCGCAGGTCATGATCGAGGCGCGGATCGTGGAGACCGTGAAGACGTTCTCGCGCGAGCTGGGCATCGATTGGAACTTCGGCGGCATTCTCGATCCGGCGCTCGGCACGGGGACGGGGCTCGTCTTCCCGAACCGCGTCGAGATCACGGGAGGTCCGTTCTTCCCGACGACGGTCGGCCAGTCGCTCCTGACGTTCGGCCTGAGCGACGTGCTCGGGACGTTCGATCTCGATCTGACGCTGGCCGCGGCGGAGTCCGAGGGTCTGGCGCGGATCATCTCGGCGCCGAAGGTCGTGACGCAGGACAACACGGCGGCGCAGATCCAGAGCGGTCTCCAGATCCCGTTCCAGACGCGGGTGAACTTCACGACGACCGTGCAGTTCATCGACGCGACGTTGCAGCTCATCGTGACGCCGCAGATCACGGCCGAGGACACGGTGATCATGGACATCCAGGTGCAGAAGGTCGAGCCGTCGGAGCTGATCGCAGGTGCGCCACAGGCTTCGCTCTCGACGCGCCGGGCGCAAACGCGCCTCATGGTGCGCGACGGCGGGACCGCGGTGATCGGCGGCATCTACCAGGCGAACGATACGAACGCGGAGAACCGGGTGCCGTTCGTTCACGACATTCCGATCATCGGCAATCTGTTCAAGCAGAGGACGCAGTCGAACCGGAACGACGAGCTGCTGATCTTCATCACGCCTCGGATCATCCGGAACTTCTGAGGATGCAGGGCGGACATGGCGGACACAGGCTTGGGTGACGGGCGGAGGGAGAACGGTATGAACACGGGTCGGATGAAACGATGGATCGGGCTCGCCCTCGGAACGGGGATGCTGGTGCTCGGATGCCAGGAGGCGGCGAACGAACCGGCTCCGGTCGATCTCGTGGCGACCGCCGTCCAGGACCTGCAGGTGATCGATATCAACGATCCCGAATGCGGGCAGGCCGCGGCGGTGACGGTGCGGAACATCATCAAGCGGCCGGGTGTCGCGCCGGACGAGAGATTCCTCGATGTCCGTCTGACGAGTTATCGCGTCACTTACCGCCGCACGGACGGCGGCACGCTCGTCCCGCGGCCGTTCATGCGAAGTCTGTCGCTCCTCGTTCCGGCCACGGGACAGGCTACGGATCTCGGAGACTTCCTGCTGTTCGAGCCAGGAGCGGTCAATCAGGCGCCGTTCGCCGCGCTGCGGCCGGCCAACGGCGGAGTCGATCCCGAGACCGGACGCCGCAACGTCACGATGGAAGTCATTCTCGACTTTTTCGGCGAGACGCTGTCGGGCGAAGAGGTCTCGGCGCGCGCGCGCATGGAATTCACTTTCTGCCTCGGATGCGGAGGGTGCGTCTGAGCGGAGGCCGGGGGCAGCAGGGGCCCGGCGATGAGGTAGGGGGGCGGAAATGAATCGCATGAAACAGTGGCCAATCTTCCCGGCGCTTCTCGTGCTGCTGCTGGCGTTCGCGGCTTGCGAGGGAGAGTCTCCGACCGAGCCTCCGCGCCCGGGGCCGCCGACGGGCGGGGGAACCACGCCCCCGGAGACGCCGAGCATCGCGCTCGCCGTGTCGAACGCGACGCCGCTGGTCGGCTCGACGAGCACGATCACGGCGACCGTCACCCAGAACGGCGCGGCCGTTCCGAACGGGACGGCCGTCGAGTACTCGACCAATCTCGGCTCGTTCGTCGACAGCAACAGCAATACGACCGTCCGGACGACGACCGGCGGGGTCGCCAGCGCGGTGCTCACCTCGAACGCGCCGGGCACCGCGACGGTGACCGTCCGCGTCAGCAACGCGACCGCGACGGCGCAGGTGACGTTCTCGAGCGAGCCCACCGAACCGCCGCCGCCGGGTACGGCGCCGACGATCACCTCGGTCAGCCCCTCGACCGGACGACCGGAAGGGAACGAGCTCGTCACGATCACGGGAACGAACTTCCTGCCGCCACTGCGCGTCCTCTTCGGCGACGTGCCGGCGACGGTTCTCTCGTCCACCGAGACCGAGATCCGCGTCTCCTCGCCGCCGATTCAGCTCGACGCCGCAGAGCAGGCGAGGGAGGTCCAGATCACCGTCGTCACCAAGGCCGGGACGGCCGACGAGCTGCGCGTCACGGGCGGCACGTTCCGCTTCGAGCGCCAGATCCTGACTCCGTCGATCGCTCTGGTCACGCCCACTTCCGGGCCGAATGACGGCAACACGCGCGTCACGATCGTCGGCGACGGCTTCCAGGCGCCGGTGAAGGTCTTCTTCGGCACCGGCGGCGGAGCGGATGGCCTCACCGATCAGGTCGAAGCCGAGGTCCAGCAGGTCTCGTTCGGGCAGATCGTCGCCTTGACGCCGCCAGCGACGGGACTCGGCGCCGCTCTCGCGAACCAGCAGGTGAGCGTCCGCGTCGTCAACGTCGCCTCGAAGACCGCGGCGGTGCTCGCGAACGCGTTCCGGTATGGACCGGAAATGCGGATCACGGCGGTGAGCCCGACGCAGGGCTCCGCGTTCGAGTCGACCCGGGTGACCATCGAAGGATGGGGCTTCGACGACGAGAAGGTCGCGGTGACCGTCGGCGGGATCGCCGCGCAGCCGATCTTCGTCTCCGGCACGCGCATCGTCGTCCAGACCGCGCTGCCGATCGTCACCGGATGCTCGAACGTTTCCGGACCCATCTCCGTCACGAATGTGGAAGACGGGACCTCGGCGACCGCCACGGGGCTCACCTTCACCTTCCTCGTCCCGCAGCCGACGATCGTCTCCGTCTCGCCGAATCCGGCGAATACAGGTGACACGGTCACCGTCGTCGTCGCGAACGCGGGCGGTGGCCCGGCACGGTTCACGGTGGACAGCACGACCGTTCTGCCGACGTCAGCCACGTTTGATGGCCTGGAGGGGACCTACACGATCGTCCTGCCGTCGAACTTCCAGTTCGACACCGAGGAGTGCACGACGGCGCTGGGTGTGATCGGAGAGGCGTTCATCCCGACGCCGTTCGACCTCACGTTCACCAATGCGGCGAGCGGCTGCACGGACACGCTCTCGAATGGGCTGATCATCACGCCGCCCGACACGAGCTGCCGCGTTCCGCCGGCCGAGGCGGAGGCGGCGCCCGCGACTCTCGCGTTCGGCGACGTCACTGTCGGGAGTACATCGGCTCTGTCGGTCACGGTGACGAACAGCGGCGGCCAGGCGCTGACGGTGAACAGCATCACGGAGAGTGCCGGCAGCGATCCCGAGAACGAGTTCTCGCTCGCCGGCGACGGCTGCTCCGGCAATGTGGTGAATCCGAATGCGACCTGTACGTTCACCGTGCAGTTCGCGCCCGGCAACACCGGTGCGGCCTCGGGATCCTTCTTCGTCGACACGACGGCGAACGACATCACGGTCCCGGCAAC
>JBOGJQ010000265.1:0-9028 GCA_050745405.1 Thermoanaerobaculia bacterium
GTCGTGCCGCGAAGCGGTACGACCCACGGACCCGAATCGCACAATGGATCTGCACCCCGGCAGGGGTGCCGGAATCACTTCACGACCGGATTCCCCTCCAGGTCGTAGATCCCGACCGGAAAGCCGAGCTGCGCGAGCGGCTGCTGGATGTCGCTCGCCTTTCCGACGATCACGATCGCGGCCTCGCCGGGCGAGAGGTACTCGTTCGCGACGTTCCGGACATCCTCCGCCGTGACGGACATGATCTGCTGCTGGTACGTCTCGAAGTAGTCCTCCGGCAGCCCATAGACTTCGAGATCCGTGAGACGGTTCGCCAGATCGGACGCGCTCTCGACAGTCGCGGGGAAGATGCCGGCCTGGTAGTTCTTCGCGGCCGCGAGCTCCTCGTCGCTCACGTCGCCCTCGCGGATCCTCCGCAGCTCGCCCATGATCTCCTGCACCGCGGGGAGCGTCACCTCGGTCCGCACCGGCGTGCTGACGTAGAACGGCCCCTCCTCGCGGCGGAACGAGAACGCCGAGCGGGCGCCGTACGTGTAGCCGTGACGCTCCCGCAGATTGATGTTGATCCGCGATCCGAAGTTCCCTCCGAGAATCGTGTTCATGACGAGCAGAGGGAAGAAATCCTCGGTCGAGCGGGCGACGCCGGCGTGGCCGACGCGAATCTCGGACTGCACCGCCTGCGGCCGGTCGATGATGAAGATCTCGTTCGCTTCGCGCGGCGGCGGATCGATCGCGATCTCCTGGACCTCGGGGCCACGATCCCATTCACCGAAGAGACCGCGAAGGCTCGCGATGACCGCATCCGAGTCGACGTCGCCCGTGACGATGATCGACGCGTTGTTCGGGACGTAGTAGCGCCGGTAGAACGCAAGCACGTCGTCGCGCGCGAAGTCCGCGACGCTCTCCTCGGTCCCGAGCACCGCGCGGCCGTACGGCGTCTGGCCGTAGACGATCGACGCGAAGCGGTTGTTCGCGACGACCGAGGCGTTGTCGCGCTGCTGCACGAGGAGTGCGATGCGCTGCGCGCGGAGGCGATCGGCGTCACTCTGCTGGAACGCGGGATCGAGCAGCACGGTGGCGAAAAGCTCGAGCGCCGGATCGAGGTTCGCGCTCAGCACGTCGACACCCGCACCGCTCATGTCCCACTCGGCCCACGTGCCGATCTGCGTGCCGAGATTGCCGAACGCCTCGGCGATCTCGATGGCGGTCATCCCGCCGGCGCCCTCGTCGAGCATGTCGGCGGTGAACGTGGCGAGACCGGCGTCGCCCGAGGGATCGTACTCGGCGCCCGAACGCACGACGGCGCGGATCGTGGCGAGCGGCGCCGAATGGTTTTCCGCGACGAGCACGCGGAGACCGTTGTCGAGCGTCACGCGTGTGACCTCGGGGAACTCCCACGGCCGTGGCGCGAGCGGGTCGGGCGGCGTCTCGCGGAAATCGGCCGCCGGTGGGGCAACGACAGGTTGGGTGACGGGCTCCGTCGTCGGCTCGACCACGGGAGGCGGCGGCGTGACGCAGCCGGCGATCAGGACGAGAACGGTCGCGAACAGCGTGAAGAGTTTCATCGCTCACCTCCTCCGGTCGTCTCCTCCGCGGCGCGGGGGACGTAGGTGACGGTCACGCGGTTGTCGGAATCGAGCACCATCCGCGCGACGCGCTGCACGTCGGCGGCAGTCACCGCGTCGGCGCGATCGTCGAACCGGAGCGCCTCGCGCGGATCGCCGAAATACGTCGTCGCCATGGAGAGGAGGTCGGCGCGCGACGACAGCTCCGACATTTCCTCGGCGATATCCGTCTTCCAGACGTTCTTCGCGCGCTCGAGCTCCTCGGCCGTCGGCCCTTCGGCCATGAGACGCTGCAGGACCTCGTCCGCGGCGGTCTCGACGCGCTCGGGCGAGATGCCCGGCTTCGGCGAGATCCACATCGCGAGCATCGAGGCTCTCTCCGAGGGCCAGACGAACGCCGCGACGTTCTGCGCGATCTGCTGCTCGACCACGAGCGCCCGCTCGAGGCGCGAGGCCTTGCCGTCCGCGAGAATCGTTGCGAGCAGATTCGCGACGAGCCACTCCTCCTCCCGGATCGGAGGCACGCGGTACATCCGGTACACGCGCGGAAGCTGCACGGTCGCCTCGATCGTTCGGCGCTTCTCGCCGCCGAGCGGGTCGATCTCCGCCTCGACCGGCGGAGGCTCGGGGCCGCGAGGGACCGGCCCGAAGTACTTCTCGACCAGGGCCCGCGCCTGCGCCGGATCGAAGTTCCCGGCGAGCGTGAGCACGGCGTTGTTCGGAGCGTAGTACGTACGGAAGAACTCGCGCACGTCCGGGAGCTGCGCCGCGGTCAGGTCTTCCATCGATCCGATCGTCGGCCAGGAGTACGGATGTCCGGCCGGGAAGAGGAGGCGCAGCTGATCCTCGATCCACGTCCCGTACGGCACGTTGTCGTAGCGCTGCCGCCGCTCTTCCTTCACGACCTGCTTCTGGATGTCGAGCTTCTCCTGGCCGAGAGCCGGCAGGAACCATCCCATGCGGTCCGACTCGAGCCAGAGCGCGAGCGGCAGGTATTGCGCCGGGACCGTCTCGAAATAGTTCGTGCGGTCGAACGTCGTCGACCCGTTCAGCAGTCCGCCGACGGATTGGACATAGCGGAAGTGCTCGTTGTTGCCGACGTGCTCGGAGCCCGAAAAGAGCATGTGCTCGAACAAGTGCGCGAAGCCGGTCCTCCCGGGGCGCTCGTTCGCCGAGCCGACGTGGTACCAGAGGTTGACGGCGACCAGCGGCGCCGCATCATCGGGGTTCAGCACGACCCGCAGCCCGTTCGGCAGCGTGTAATCCGTGATCGTCAACTCCTGCGCGCCGGCGCCGAGGGCGATCAGCAGGAGCAGCGCGAGGGTGAGTCGAAAGCGCGATGGCATTTGGCTCCTCCTTTGTTTTTTTCGAATGAAACGGATGGGACTGATGGGACCCATCAACTCTCTTTCTTCTTCGTGGCAGCTCGCTTCTTTTTCACGGGAGCCTTCTTTTTCCCGGGCGCTTTCTTCTTCACCGGCTTCTTCGCCGGCGCGAGCTCGCCGGCGCTGTAGTACTGCACGGCGGCGCGGCCGACCGCGCGCATCGACATGTAGTTGATCGTCCCTCCGGCGACCGTGCCGAGAAATGGCGCGACCGCCGGCAGGCGCCGCGCGAGAGCCCGCCCGAAGATCTTCTTCGCGATCTTTCCGGCCGCGGCGCGCTCGAGGCCCTTCGCGACGAGCATCCGCGCCCCCTGCCGTCCCGCCGAGGCCCCCGTCGCGACGGCGAGCGTCGCGAACACTTCGCGGAACCGCTCGCGCACGTTCGGCTCGCGCCCGTGGAGAAACGCGATCGACAGCACGAGACGGCTCTGCTGCAGGACGAGGTTGAAGATGTCCGGCGCCATCGCGAGCACGCCGAGCGGCCCGCCGACCACCCCCGCCGCCGCGCCGACGCTCGCCACGCGAACGGCGGCCTTTTTCGTCATGTACTCGGCGATGGCCTCGCGCGAGAGCTCCGGCTTCGCCTTCCGCAGCGCCGCGACTTCCGCGCGGATCGACTCCTGGTCGATCTCCTTGAACAGCTTCTCGAGCAGCTCGTAAAAGCGTCCTTCGTCCGCCGTTTTCTTCGCCACGCGCAGAGTCTAGTCGACCCGGGTCCCCCCGCCCGTTCCGACCTTCCAAATTCGTGCGATCGCGGAAACCGGACCGGACCTTGCACTCTCCGGCGCCACCACGGAGGAGAACCGTATGGGAGGTAAACGTATGTGGAGAAAATTCGTCACCCTGGGAGCGCTCGTCCTTCTCGTCACCGCCCTCGGCGCGTGCCGCGTCGAGCAGACCGAAGAAGGCGAGCTTCCGGAAGTCAGCGTCGAAGGGGGCGAGATCCCCGAGTATGACGTCGATGCCGCCGACGTCGACGTCGGCACGCAGACGACGACGGTCGCGGTCCCGGACGTCGACGTCCAGTCGGACACGGCGACCATCACCGTGCCGGACGTCGACGTGAACGAGCCGCAAGACGACGACCCGCCGCAGCAGCAGTAAACCGAGTCGGGAGTCCGGAGTCTAGGACTCCCGATTCGTTTTTCCCAGCCACGCGATCCCCAGGGCGACGAGGAGCGGAACGAGCCGTTCCGCGGCGTCGCCCGGGGCGTCGGGAAAGAAGTGGAGGAGCACGGTCAGGCCGAAGCCGGTGACGATCGAGGCGAGCACCGCGCCGGAGCGGACGCGCCATCCGGCGAGACGGACGACGAGAACGGGACCGAACGCCGATCCGAGAGCGTGCCAGGCGAAGAGAACCCGCGAGAAGATCGCCGCGGGTGCGAGCATCGCGACGAGCATCGCGGCGAGGCTGACGGCGAAGACGACGGCGCGCGTCCCCCGGAGCCGCCGCGGATCGTGCTCGGCCCCGGCGATGCGCCGCGCACGCCTCCAGTCCCACGAGATCGACGACGAGGCGACGAGGAGCTGGCTGTCGGCCGTCGACATGATCGCCGACAGCACCGCCGCGATCATGATCCCGGCCCAGACGGGCGGCAGGAGGCGCGTCGCCGTTTCGAAGAACACCTGCTCGGCGTCCGCCACGTCCCGCCACAGAACGCGCGCGCAGAAGCCGAGCGTCAGCATGCCGGCGTAGATCAGAACGGCCCAGACCATCGAGATGATCCGGCCGCGCCGCAGGGCCTCCTCATCGCGCAGAGCCATGAAGCGATTCACCACGTGCGGCTGCCCCGGATAGCCGAGGCCGATCCCGAGCGTGCCGAGGACGAAGGCGATGCCGAGCGCGCCGGGGTGCAGCCGGGTGAACTCGAGCGCTCCGGTCGGCGAGACGCTCCGCAACCCGGCGATCATCGGCCCGAAGCCGCCGATGCTCACGAGAGCCGCGGCCGGAAGAAAAACCGCCGCGAAGACCATCAGCATCCCCTGGACCGTGTCCGTCACACTGACGGCCCAGAAGCCGCCGAGGAGCGTATAGAGGACGATGATCGCGGCGCCGACCGCGATCGCCGCATTCGGCACCAGCCCGAACGTGCCGGCGAACGCATGCCCTGCCGCCTGGAACTGCGAAGCGATATAGAAGAGGAACGAGAAGAGGATCGCGATCGACGCGAAGCGGACGATCGCCGGATAGAGTGGGTCGCGCGGATCCCCCGCGACGAACTCCGTCAGCGTCAGGCTCTCCCGCTCGCGGCTCATCCGCATCAGCCGCGGACCGACCCAGAACCAGTTGATCGCGAACCCGGAGACGGTCGCCGGAAAGAGCCAGAGCGCGGAGATTCCCCACGCGTACGCGGCGCCGCTGACGCCGAGAAGAGTCCAGGCGGACGAGGAGCTCGCCGACGCGCTGAGAGCGGCGACCCACGCCCCGAGCTGCCGGCCGCCGAGAAAGAAGTCGCTGTCGTCTCGCGTGCGCCGGCTCGCCCATACACCGATGCCGATGAGCGCGCCGTTGTAGACCACGAGCGTCAGAAGAATCGCCACGGACGGAGGCATGCGCGCGAAGGTAGCAGCAGTTCGACGCGCGGACAACCGTCATCCCGAGCGTAGCCGTCATCCCGAGCGTAGCGAGGGATCAGGGACGGGCGGGAAATCCGTGAACGGAGCGACTCAGGTCGGCGGGAGGACGAACATTCGCTCTCCCGCCGAAAGACGATGCCGCGTCACGCGCGTCCTGCCCGACCCTGATCCCTCGCTCACGCTCGGGATGACGTTACGCCGCCGGACGATCGCCGAGCCGCTTCTGCGCTTCCTCGGAGGCGGGATCGATCGCGAGGGCCTTCTCCCACGCTCCCCTCGCCTTCTCGCCGAGGCCCGTCTCCGCGTACAGATCGCCCAGTGCGACGTGAGTCGCCACGTCGTCGACGTGCACCGCCGCGGCGTTCTCGAGAAGCGCAATCGCCGCGTCGACCATCTCCTCGTCCGCGAGATACTCCGCGATGTCCCGGAGATTCCCCGCGTGCGCGTAGCCCCGCGGATCGAGAGAAACGGACTTCGCCAGCAGCGCGAGGCCGTCCGCCTGCTTCCCGGCGAGAGAGAGCAAAACTCCCTGAATCCCGGTCGCCGAGGAATCTTCGGGGTACAGCTCGGCCGCGATGCGGCCGAGGCGGCCGGCGCGCTCGACGTTGCCGAGCTCGAAGTGCAGTTCGACGGCCGCGACGAGATCGTTCGCGAAGCTCGGCAGGATCCGGACGTCACGCCCTTCCATGAGCCCGGCGAACCGCTCCGCCGCCGACGCCCCCTCGACGACCATTTCCGCCACCTCGGGCGTGAAGACTTCTTCCCACGCGTTCGAGAGGGACACGACGCGCCGCTCGAACGAGCGCGGCAGCCGGTACGCGCGCGGGATCCCGCCGCCGCCGCGATACCGCTCGACGTAGTCCTCGAAGAACGCGAGCTCGCCGAGTCGGTACCAGCGCTGCGGATCGTCGCGGTCCGCGAGTCGCGCCGCGATCCACGAGCCGACCTTCACCCACGGCTGCCCCGACGCGGGATGAATCCCGCCGGCGATCTCCTCCTCGGCCGTATCCGGATCCGTCTCGATTTTCGCCGCGGCCCGCCGGAACGCGGCGAACGCCGCGTCGAGCTCGGCGCGATCGGTCGTCATGGCCCGGCCGTATTTGTCGAAATAGATGCGGCCGGTGCCGAACGTCTCCTCCGCCAGCTCCTGCGCGAGGCGGTCGCGCCGGTCGGACGCGTACTTCTCGGGATTCCACGCCTCGCCCGTGAGAAGCCAGAAGAGACGGTCGCGGTACTTCGACAGCTGGGCCTCCTCGTAATTCGACGCGAGTGCGACGGTGAGGTCCGCGCTCGGAAACAGAGCGAGAAGCGTCCTCGTCTCCTGCTGCGACCCGCTGTGCGTCACCTCGAACCGGCCGTTGACCGAATAGACGCCCCACCCGAGTCCGTACGAGCTCCAGCGTCCCGCGTTCGTCGTCTGCGGCCACCACATCGCATCGAGCGAGGCCGCGTCGAGCAGCTTTCCTCCGTCGAGAGCCGTGGCGAAGCGGACCATGTCTACGACGGTCGACCGCGTGCCTCCGCCCGCGAAGCGGCTGCTGATGTTCACGAACTCGGAGTTCCGGAGCTCGCCGTCGACGATGCGGTATCCGTCGACGCGGTTCGGAATGATCGCCGCGGGATCGTCCATCCGCGTGTCGTCCATGCCGGCGGGCTTCCACACGAGCTCCCTCATCAGCTCCCCGTACGGTTTTCCCGCGGCCGCTTCGAGCGCGGCGCCGGCGAGGTTGTATCCGTAGCTCGAGTACGAATACCGCTCGCCCGGCGCGGCGACGAGGTCGAAATCGGCGAAGATCGCGATCGCTTCGCGCGTCGTCTTCGGCTCGCGGATGTGTCCCTCGACGTCGTAGTTCTGGTAGTGGCTGATCCCGCCGAGGTGCGCGAGAAGACGCCGGATCGTGATGGGCGTCTCGGTGCCCTTGTCGGGGAAGTACGGCACGTACGTCCGAATGGGCGCGTCGAGGTCGAGCTTCCCCATCTCGGCGAGGCGGAGCGCCGCGACGGCAGTCATCGACTTCGTGACGGACGCCATCCGATACGACGACTCCGGCTTCGCGGGAACCCGGTTCTCGAGGTCCGCGAAACCGAACCCGCGGGCCCACATCTCGCCGTCCTTCGCGACGGCGACCGACAGGCCCGGCATCCGGTCCTTCTTCATCTCGGCCTCGGCCCACGCGGCGAAGGACTGGAGACGGGAATCGAGCGACTCGGCCGCGGCGGCCGCCGTGGCGATGAAAACGAGGCCGATGACGAGGATCGTGCGGGCTGCGCGCATGAAAAGTCCCTCCGTTGACGTGACGTGGATGATCGAGTGTACGCCGAAGCGGGCGGAGGGTTTCAACGGGGATGCGTCATACTGCGCGGTCAATGGACGCCCGTGAAATCGACGTCCTGCTCGTCGGCGCGGGGCCGATCGGGATCGAGCTCGCGGTCGCTCTCGCGCGCCGCGGGATCGAGTACGTGCACGTGGAGGCGGGCGCGATCGGTTCGACCATCGAGTGGTACGCGCCGCAGACGCACTTCTTCTCGTCGCCCGAACGGATCGAGATCGCCGGCGTGCCGCTGCAGACGCTCGACCAGACGAAGGCGACGCGCGAGGAGTACCTCAACTACCTTCGGTCGGTCGTTCTCCAGTTCGACCTCCCAATCCGCACGTTCGAGCGCGTCGTCCGGCTCGAAAAGACCGAGGCCGGGTTCGCCGTGACGACGCAAAGCGCGCGCGGCGAAGCGCGATGGCTCGCGCGGCGCATCGTCCTCGCGATCGGTGACATGCACGCTCCGCGGGAAATCGGCGTCCCCGGCGAGGACCTGCCGCACGTCAGCCATTACTTCCGCGATCCGCACGTCTACTTCCGCCGCCGCGTGCTCATCGTCGGCGGAAGGAACTCGGCGGTCGAGGCGGCAATCCGCGCCGTCCGCGTCGGCGCGGACGTGACCCTGTCGTACCGCGGCGCCGATTTCGACGGCGACCGCGTGAAGTCGTGGCTCCTCCCCGAGGTTCGCGCGATGATCCGCGATGGCCGCATGCGCTTCCTGCCGCGGACGACCGTCCGCGCGATCCGGGCCGGTACCGTCGCGCTCGAGCCGTGCGACGGAGGAGATCCCTTCGATCTCGAGGCCGACGCGGTCCTTCTGCTGACCGGATACGCCCAGGACCCGGATCTCTTCCTCCAGGCAGGCGTCACGCTCGAGCGGGAGTCGCGACGCCCGCGCCTCGACCCGCGCACGATGGAGACGAACGTCCCGGGACTCTACGTCGCCGGGACGGCAGTCGCGGGGACCCAGCTCGGCGGGGTGAAGGAGTTCATCGAAACGAGCCACGTGCACGTCGCGCGGATCGTCGCGGCGCTCGCCGGGGAGGCGCCGCCGGAAGGCGAGGCGCCGCGGTTCGAGGTGCCGGAGTCGTAACCCTGATCGTTCACGACGTCGATGCCTGCCGCCGCGCCTGACAAGAAGAAACGAGACGGCGCGAAGTGCGGCGCAAGTCGCGCCCGGAGGGCG
>JBOGJQ010000266.1:0-23693 GCA_050745405.1 Thermoanaerobaculia bacterium
TCGCAACGATGTCGCGAGTCTGAGTCGCAGCTGAGGAGATCCTTCGTCGCTTCGCTCCTCAGGATGAGGACTTCTTTCGTTGGGATTGCCAAGACGCCCGAGACGCCCAAGACGCCCCAAGACGCCCAAGACGCGCGCCGAGGCGCCCGCGGCCAAGACCGCTCGCGCCGGCGGCGGCAAGCGCCGCAAGTCGTCCTGACCCGTCGTCGGTACTCCTCGCTTATACAGTCGCCGTCATCCTGAGCGAAGTTGGCCGGGCGGGTGTGAGCGAAGGATCTCCTCAGCCGCGTCTCGATCCGCCACGAGGTCGCGAGTCTGAGTCGCAGCTGAGGAGATCCTTCGTCGCTTCGCTCCTCAGGATGACGGCGTTTCGATGTGCGATGAGATCCTCCCCGGCGACCGGCTGACCGCCGGCGACCGATCCGAATAAACTAACGAGTGCAATGAAGGGCTACTCCGTCCGCGAGGTCGCGACGGCTGCCGGTCTGTCCGAGCAGCAGGTTCGGGCGTACGCGAAAGCGGGATTTCTCACGCCCGCGCGCGACGCGCGCGGACACCTCCGCTTCACGTTTCAGGATCTGGTCATCCTGCGCACGGCGAAGGAGCTGATGGCGGCACGCGTGCCGGGGCGGAAGATCCGCTCGGCGCTGCGCCGCCTGCGCGATCAGCTCCCGACCGGCCGGCCGATCACCGCCGTCCGCATCGCGGCGCAGGGGGAGAAGGTCGTCGTGCAGGACGGCGGTACGGTCTGGAACCCGGAGGACGGGCAGGTTCTCTTCGACTTCGCCGTCGCGGAGCTCGCGACGCAGGTCGCCCCGATCGCGCAGCGGCAGGCGGAAGCGGCGCGCGCCGAGGCGGACGAGCTCACCGGCGAAGAGTGGTATCTGCTCGGATGCGAGCTCGAGATCAGCGATCCGCGCGAAGCGCGCGACGCGTACCGCCGCGCCGTCGAGCTCGATCCGATGCACGCCGACGCCCACGTGAACCTCGGCCGGCTCCTCCACGAAGCGGAGGAGGCGAGTGCCGCCGCGGCGCACTACCGGATCGCACTCGACGTCGACCCCGACCACGCCACCGCCGCCTTCGACCTCGGCGTCGCCCTCGAGGACCTCGGCGATGCACCCGGCGCGATCGCCGCGTATCGCCGGGCCCTCGAGATCGACCCCGACATGGCGGACGCCCACTACAACATCGCCGGCCTCCTCGAGCAGCTGGGCCGGCGCCAGGCGGCATTCCGGCATCTGAAGGCGTATCGACAGTTGAACAGTTGAACAGTTGAACAGGGAATGCCACGGTTCAACTGTTCAACTGTTCAACTGTCATCGGGAAGCATTCCGCTCTCGGATCGAGTTCAATCCGGCACGATGCCCTCGGCTCTTCGCGAACTTCGCGCTCTGGTCCGTCTCGCCCTGCCGCTCGCCGCGGCCCAGGCGGGGACGACGCTCATGGGCCTCGTCGACGTCGCGGTTCTGGGCCGCCTCGGGGCGACGGAGCTCGGCGCGGCGGGGATCGGCAACTCTCTATTCTTCGCGATCGCGATGCTCGGCATGGGAATCGTGATGGGAGTCGATCCGCTCGTGTCCCAGGCGCTCGGCGCGCGCAATCCGCTGCACGCGCGCCGCATTCTCTGGCAGGGGATCTGGCTCGCGAACGCGGTCGCGTTCGCGCTCATGATCCCGATGGGACTCTCGCCGCTGCTCCTTCCGCTCATCGGCGTCGAGCCGTCGCTGATCGAGCCCGCGACGATCTACGTCCACGTCCGGATGCTGAGCCTCCCGGCGTTTCTCATGTTCATCGCGCTGCGTTCGTATCTGCAGGCACACGGCGTGACGCGGGCTATGATCTTCGCGGCTCTGATTGCGAACGTGTTCAACTTCTTCGCGGACGTGCTCCTCGTCTTCGGCGGCGGAATCCTTCCCGAATGGGCGGGCGTTCTGCGGCGGGTTCCGGCGATGGGCGTGGCCGGCGCGGCACTGGCTTCCGTCGTCGCGAGCCTCGTGCAGGTCGCGATCCTCGCGTGGGCGATCCGCGCGATGCCGCTCGCGGAGCCGGTGCCGAAGCTTCGCCGGCTGGACCGCGAGCTCTTCGCGCGCGGGTTCCGCGTCGGACTTCCGGTGGGGCTGCAGATGGGAGCCGAGGTCGGGGTGTTCGCGCTCGCGGGGCTACTCGCGGCGAAGTTCGGCGAGGCGGCGGTCGCGTCGCACCAGATCGCGCTGACGCTCGCGAGCTTCACCTTCACCGTCGCGGTGGGCGTCGGTGCGGCGGGGTCCGTGCGGGTGGGACGCGCGATCGGCGCGCGCGACCGCGAAGGGACGCGCGTCGCGGGCCTGGTCGCCTTCGGCGCCGGCGCGGGCTTCATGGCGGCGGCCGCGGTGCTGTTCTGGCTGTTCCCCGAGGCGCTCGCGTCGATGATGACGAATCAGCCCGGCATTCTCATGGCCGCGGTTCCGCTGCTCGCCGTCGCCGCGGTCTTCCAGATCTCCGACGGACTGCAGGCAGTCGGTGCCGGCGTGCTGCGCGGGGCGGGCGACACGACGTACGCCTTCGTCGCGAACATCGTAGGCCACTGGCTCGTCGGTCTTCCCATCGCGCTGTGGCTCGGCTTCTCGCTCGGGTTCGGCGTTGTCGGGATCTGGTGGGGTCTCTGCGCGGGACTGACGGTCGTCGCGGTGCTCCTCGTCGTCCGTTTCGTGCGGCGATCGGCGGGGGAGATCCAGCCGCTCGAGAGCCCGGCATTTCCCGCCCCGTGATCTACGCGGAGTGGACGAGGAGCCGCGCGCGCCGCGACCAGCCAGCGCGTAGTGTCGTCCGCCGCTCGCGTTCCGCTACCGTATTGCGCATGACGACCGAGGTCTTTCGCGGGCGCGGTGCGGTCACGAATCCGGCGAACCGGTTCGAGGCGTTTCACTATGTCCCTGATCCGGACGAGGAGCGCCCGCCCGACGCCCCATCGACGCTCTATCTCCGCGATGCGACGCGCGAGATCATCGCCTCGAACGACAGCCCCGACGTCGGCTTCTCGAAGAGCATCAATCCCTACCGCGGCTGCGAGCACGGATGTGCCTACTGCTTCGCCCGGCCGACGCACGAATACCTCGGATTTTCCGCCGGCCTCGATTTCGAGACGAAGATCCTGATCAAGGAAGACGCGCCGCGCCTGTTGCGCGAGACGCTCGCGGCGCGCTCGTGGGTGCCGCAGCCGATCGGGATCAGCGGCGTCACCGATCCGTACCAGCCGATCGAGCGGAAGCTGAAGATCACGCGCGGCTGTCTCGAAGTGCTCGCGGAGTTCAGGAACCCCGTCGCCGTGATCACGAAAAACCATCTCGTCACGCGCGACGCCGAGCTGCTCGGCGAGCTGGCGCGATTCGAAGCGGCGCGCGCGTTCCTCTCGATCACCACGCTCGACGCCGATCTGGCCGGAACGATGGAGCCCCGCGCCTCGGCGCCGCCTCTCCGCCTCGATGCGGTCCGCGCGCTCGCCGCGGAAGGCGTCCCGGTCGGCGTCATGGTCGCTCCCGTCATTCCGGGCCTCAACGATCACGAGATCCCGGCGATCCTCCGTAGCGCCGCCCGCGCCGGCGCGACGTCCGCCGGTTTCGTCCTTCTCCGCCTTCCTCTTACAGTCGCGCCCGTTTTCGAGGCGTGGCTCGAGGCGCATTTCCCGGACCGGAAGGAGAAGGTGCTCGGGCGGATTCGGGAAATGCGCGGCGGCAAGCTCTACGATTCGCGATGGCGGATGCGTCAGAGCGGCGAGGGTGTGCTCGCGGAACAGATCGGTCTGCTGTTCGAAGCAGCAGCGCGACGCGAGGGGCTGAACCAGAGATCCTTCGAGCTCTCGGCAGCCTCGTTCCGGCTCCCACCGCGCGACCAGATGTCGCTCTTCTGAATCGGTGATAGAACAGGCGGTGCAAGGAGGCGGTCATGGGCGCAAATGTGACCTTTCCCTCGAACGCGCATCGTTGCGAGGGGTACCTCGCGCCGCCGATCGAGGGCCGCGGATCGGCGGTCGTCGTCATTCAGGAGTGGTGGGGTCTCGTTCCCCACATCGCCGACGTCGTCGACCGATTCGCGGCGAGCGGCTTTCTCGCGCTCGCCCCCGATCTTTATCACGGCAAGAAGACGACATCGCCGAACGAGGCGAAGAAGCTCCGGATGGAGCTCGAGGCCGAGCGCGCGGTCGACGAGATCCTCGCCGCCGGCGAGTATCTCCTCCAGCGCCCGGAGTGCTCCTCCGCGACGTTCGGCGTCGTCGGCTTCTGCATGGGCGGAGCGCTCGCGCAGGCCGCGGCGACCCGGGGTGGGAAGGTGGGCGCCGCCGCCAGCTTCTACGGCACGTTCAAGAACGTGAAGATCGACTGGGACGCTCTTCGCGCGCCGCTGCTCCTGATCTACGGAGCGAACGACGTCAGCGTTCCCGCATCCCAGGGCGTCGCCCTCGAGAAGGAGCTGCGCGCGAAGGGGAAGAACGTCGACACCGTCGTCTATGAGGGCGCGAACCACGCTTTCTTCAACGACTCGCGCCCCGAGGTCTTCAATCAGGACGCGGCGGACGATGCCTGGATCCGCACGGTCGAGCTGTTTCGGAAACACCTCCGCTGACATCGCCAACGGGCTCGCGCTTTGCTCTCCATCTGGAGCGAACAGAGCACGCCATCTGGCGAGCGATCAGAACAGGAGGGAGATTATCGTGCGGAACCGTAGAGCAGTTCTCGTCGTATTTGGACTCACCATTCTCCTGGCGCTGCCGGCCGTGGCCGGCCCGGCGCCCTCGAAGACGGCACCGGAGCAGAGCCTCGAAGCCCGGGAGGCGGACCTCGAGACCGTGACCGCGGTTCTCGAGATCGACGGTGTCGTGAATGCCCTCGAAGCGCAGGGTTTCTCGAAGAGCGAGGTCGAGGAGCGCATCGCGGCGCTTTCGAATGAAGACCTCGGTGCGCTCGCGCAGAACATCGAGCAGCTCGAGGCCGCGGGTCTGACGAATGACCAGTGGCTCTGGATGGGACTCGGGGCGCTCGTCGTCCTTCTCATCGTGCTGCTCTGAGCCGAGCCCTCGAAGACTTCCGCGCCGAAGGATGAGAAGAGTCGCGCTGCTTCTCCTCGTTGTACCGCTCGCGGCGTGCGTCACGATGATTCCTCGTGGCGCACGGCCGAGCGACTCGGCGTTCGTCATCGAATCCGTCCCCGTCGCGGAGTGGGGGGACAACACCTGCGGCTCCGGGGCCCTCGCCGCGGTTCTCAATCATTACGGCGACCCGGTGACCGAGGCGGAGCTCGACGCGAAATTTCCGAAGGGACGGCACGGCGGGGTCGTCACGGTCGACCTGCTGATCGAGACGCGCCGTCGCGGATTCGACGCGCGGCTCGTCCGCGGTGACGAGGCGGCGCTGACGTCGCGTCTGCGCGAGGGCCGCCCCGCGATCCTGATGCTCCAGGTTCTCGACGCCCCGGGTGAGGGCGTCGACCTCTTTCATTACGTCGTGGCGGACGGATGGGACCCGCAGGCGGGGAGGATCCGCTTCCAGTTCGGCGACGGGAAGGCGCGCTGGGTGCCGCTCGAGAAGCTCGAGCGGGCGTGGGAAGGCGCCGGATACGCGACGCTCCTCGTCGATCCGCTGACGAAGGAGGCCGCGCTCCGCCGCGGCGTGCTGCTCGAAGAGAAGGGCAACGACATGGAAGCGCTCGAGGCCTACGAGGGACTGCTGCGACGTCATCCCGATTCGGTGGTCGGCTGGACGAACGCGGCGAACGTGCGCGCGCGGCTCGGCGATGCGGCCGGAGCGGAGGCGGCGTACCGGCGGGCGCTCGCGCTCGCGCCGGGAGACCGCGACGCGCTGAACAATCTCGCGTGGCTTCTGTTCATCGAGGGACGCCTCGCCGAGGCCGAGCCTCTCGCGCACGCGGCGGCGGGGGCGGACGGACCCGATCCCCACTTCGCGCTCGACACGCTGGCGCGGATCCTCGCCGCGACGGGGGAGTGCGCCGAGGCGGAGCGGACGTGGCGCGCTGCGCTCGCGAGCCCTTCGCTCGATCCGGCGTCGGAAACCGCGATCCGGGACGGGCTTGCGACCCTTCCCGCCGAGTGCGGTGCGGTGGCTCGAGGCGCCTCTTTCGAGTAAACTGCGTCGGCCTCCGCGACACGTCCGGCCGCGCCTTCGTTCGCCCCGGCCGCGCTCCGGAACCAATCACAAATCAGGAGTCCTCATGCCGACCGCCACTGCTGTCAGTCACCCGTTTGCGACCGCGAAGGACGCGAAGCGCGAACCGTTCAAGGTCGCCGACCTGCGCCTCGCCGAGCTCGGACGGAAGGAGATCCGCCTCGCCGAGCACGAGATGCCCGGCCTGATGGCGCTGCGGGAGCAGTACGGCGCCGGCAAGCCGCTCGCCGGCGCGCGCATCATGGGCAGCCTCCACATGACCGTGCAGACGGCCGTCCTCATCGAGACGCTCACGCATCTCGGTGCCGACGTCCGCTGGGTCTCGTGCAACATCTTCTCGACGCAGGACCACGCCGCGGCAGCCGTCGTCGTGGGACGTCCCGAGACGGGCGGCACGCCCGACGATCCGAAGGGGACGCCGGTCTTCGCCTGGAAAGGCGAGACGCTCGAGGAGTACTGGTGGTGCACGCAGGAGGCGCTGCGGTGGCCCGACGGCTCGGGTCCGGACCTGATCGTCGACGACGGCGGCGACGCGACGCTCCTCGTCCACAAGGGGCGCGAGTTCGAAGAGGCGGGCCGCGTGCCGGACTTCGACGGCGAGAACGACCCCGAGGAGTGGGCCGTGATCCTCGACGTCGTCCGCGCGAGTCTCGCGGAAGATCCGAAGCGGTGGACGCGCATCGCGTCGCGGCTCCGCGGCGTGAGCGAGGAGACGACGACGGGCGTGCACCGGCTCTATCAGATGATGGCGGCCGGCACGCTGCTGTTTCCCGCGATCAACGTCAACGACTCGGTCACGAAGAGCAAGTTCGACAACATCTACGGCTGCCGCCACTCCGTGGTCGATGGCCTCAATCGCGCGACGGACGTGATGATCGGCGGGAAGGTCGCCGTCGTCTGCGGCTTCGGCGAAGTCGGCAAGGGATGCGCGCAGGCGCTCCGCGGCCAGGGCGCGCGCGTCATCGTCACCGAGATCGACCCGATCTGCGCTCTCCAGGCCGCGATGGAAGGCTACGAGGTCCGGCGGCTCGAGAGCGTCGTCGACACCGCGGACATCTTCATCACCGCCACCGGCAACAAGGACGTCATCACGGCCGCGCACATGACGCGGATGAAGGACAAAGCGATCGTCGCGAACATCGGCCACTTCGACAACGAGATCGACATGGCCGGCCTCAAGAAGATCCAGGGCGTGCGCCGGAACAACATCAAGCCGCAGTACGACGAATGGATCTTCCCCGACGGCCACGCGGTCCTGATTCTCGCCGAGGGACGCCTGATGAACCTCGGCTGCGCCACGGGCCATCCGAGCTTCGTCATGTCGAGCTCGTTCACGAACCAGGTCCTCGCACAGCTCGATCTGTGGAAGAACGGGCTCGATTACGAGAAGAAGGTGTTCGTTCTTCCGAAGAACCTGGACGAGGAGGTCGCGCGCCTCCACCTCGGCCACCTCGGCGTCGAGCTGACCGAGCTCTCGACCTCACAGGCGGAGTACCTCGGGATCGACAAGCAGGGCCCGTTCAAGCCGGACCACTACCGGTATTGTGTCGTCAGTCGCTCGTAGCTCGTAGCTCGTAGCTCGTAGCTCGTCGTCGCATATTACAAGCTTCGTCATCCTGAGGAGCGAAGCGACGAAGGATCTCCCGATCCGCGACTAAGACTCGCCACAACCTTCCGGGATTGAGACCCGGCTGAGGAGATCCTTCGCTCACGCCCTCCCATCCCTCCTCGCTCAGGATGACGGACGCTCTCGCGACTAGCTACTAGCTACTAGCTACTAGCTACTGTCCCACGGCGATATATCCGATCCCGAAGTGCACCCCGATGTCCGGCGTGTTCTTGAAATGGACGACGTTCTCGGTGATCGCGAGGCTCGTCGTGAACGGGCCGTGGCGGCGGCGGAGGCCGACGCTGAGCTGCATGCGATCTTCCGTCAGGTCCGAGTGCTCGACTCCCGCGACCGTGCTCCGGCTCCAGGTCATTTGGGCGATTCCGGAGGTGTGGTCCCCGAACATCGTTCTCTCGACGGCCAGGGTGAGGGTGGGCGTGTCGGAGACGCCGGGAAAGAAGGCGTTCTCAGAGACCTCGATCCAGCTCAGGCTGCCGTAATAGCCCGTCGAGCCGCGGACATGCTGCGCGGAGAGCTGCACGCCGAGGTCGGGCTCGTCCTTCGAAAAATAGAGGTGTTCCCGCCCCGTCGGCGCGCGCACGGCGCCCTCGGCGATCAGGTGCCACGAGGGCCGGACCTGGACGTCGTACCGGAGAGTCACGATCGCGTCGCCGAGACCGGAGCGGCCATTGTCGGTGAGGACGATCTGCTCGACGTCCCCGAGCCGTGCGACGACCTGGACGTCATTGCGCGGCGCGAACACGCGCCCACCGTCCCTCACGCCGATCGTCTCGTGAAAGCTCTCGATCGCTTGATCGAGATACCCGCCGCCGTACCAGTGATACGGGACCGAGAGCGAGACCTGCCAGTCGGGGCCGAGCGCCCACGACCCGGTGAGCGTCATCGTCGCGACCTCGGCATCGAAGAAGAAGACGTCGCCCGGCTCCTCGAGAAGCGCGAGCGCCTCCTGCTGGGTGATGTGCCGCCGGGTACCGCGTTCGTCGAGCCAGGCGTGGACGATGTCGCTGACGAGAAAGAGATTGCCGCGGGAGTAGGTCGCCTCGACGCCCCAGCCGCGTTCGACGGAGTTGACGGCGTGCGCCGGCGGCATGTCGAGGCGGAAAAGAGAAAGAGGGCTGAGATCGCGGATCCGGAGCGGCCCGACGAAGCAGCTCGACTGGCCGGCCGCCGGAGCGGCCGCGCCGAGAACGAGCGCCGATAGCACGAGCACGCTCCGCAACACGAGACCTATCCCACGCAGGCTGCGTGCCGACGCTCAGTGGCGGATGACGATATAGCCGATTCCGACGTGCACGCTGATGTCGGGCGTGTTCTTGAACTCGACGATGTTCTCGGTCAGGCCGATGCTCGCGGTGATCGGACCCTTCGGTCTGCGCAGGCCGACGCTGAGCTGGGTCCGGTCCTTCGTCAGATCCGACCGCTCGACACCGGCGACGGTGCTCCGGCTCCACGTCGCCTGGGCGATCGCCGAGGTCTCGTCGTCCCAGATCTTCTGCTCGACGGCCAGCGTGAGGGTCGGGGTGTCGGAGACCGCGGGAAAAATCGGATCGTCGCCCACGTTGATCCAGCTGAGGCTCGCGTAGTAACCGGTCGAGTCGCGAAGGTGCTGCAGCGAGAGCTGCGCGCCGAAATCGGGTTTGCTTTTCGAGAAGTAGAGATGTTCGCGTCCGGTCGGCAGCCGCGCGGCGGCTTCCGCGATCAGGTGCCATCTCGGATCGATCTGATGGCCGTACCGGAGGGTGACGATGGCGTCTCCGAGGCCGGAGGTGCCGTCCTCGGAGACGATGATCGGATCGGCGTCGCCGAGTTTCGCGAAGACGAGTACCTCGTTCTGCGGAACGAAATCGCGTCCGGCCTGTCCGAGCCCGGCCGCCCTGTGAAAGCTCTCGATGATCCGGTCGAAGTACCCGCCGCCGTACCAGTGCAACGGAAAGGTCACCGATGCCTGCCAGTCGCGATTCAGAGCGGCGGCGGCCGTCAGGTTCAGCGTCGACACCTCGCCGTCGAAATAGAAGACGTCGCCGGGAAGCTCGAGAATTTCTTCGATGTCGCCTTCGGTGAGCGGGCGCCGGCTACCGCGGGTCTCCAGCCACTGCTCGATCGGATAGCTCACGAGGAAGAGATTTCCGCGGGAGTAGACGGCCTCGAAGCCCCACCCCTTCTCGACCGAGTTCACGGCATGAGCCGGCGGCATGTCGAGGCGGAAGAGGGAGAGGGGGCTGAGATCGCGGATGCGGAGCGGCCCGATGAAGTCGCTCGACTGCGCGGCCGCCGGAGCGGCCGCGCGGAGAACGAGCGCCGACAGCACGAGCACGCTCCGCAACACGTCGACGACTTCCTGCTAGGTCGCCGGCTGAAGCTCGCCGGCGGCTTCTTCCTCGGGAGCCTCTTCGATGCGCGCATGCGTCCGCGCCACGAGAACGTAGATCGACGGAACGACGAAGAGCGTGAAAGCCGTACCGATGATCATACCCGTCACGAGCATGATGCCGATGCTGTTGCGCGCCGCGGCGCCCGGGCCGCTCGCGAAAACGAGCGGGAGGTGGCCGAACACCGTTGCGGCGGTGGTCATCAGAATCGGCCGGAGACGCGTGCTCGCCGACTCGATGACCGCCCCGAGCTTGTCGCGCCCGCGCTCCTGGAGCTGATTCGCGAACTCGACGATCAGAATGCCGTTGCGCGCGATGAGGCCGACGAGCGTGATCAGGCCGACCTGACTGTAGATGTTGATCGAGGTCAGCCCGAGGAACGAGAAGATCAGCGAGCCGGAGAGGGCCAGCGGGACCGATCCCGCGAGAATGATGAACGGATCGCGGAAGCTCTCGAACTGCGCCGCGAGGACGAGATAGATCAGGATCGCCGAGAGGAGGAACGTCGCGAGGAAGCGCCCTCCCTCGGTCCGGAGCTGGCGCGACTCGCCCGCGTAGTCGACCGTGTAGCCGGGCGGCAGGATCTTCTGCGCCTCCTCCTCGAGCACCTTCAGCGCGTCGTCGAGCGACACGCCGGGAGGAATGACGCCCTGGATCCGGACGGCGTTGAGCTGCTCGAACCGCTTCAGCTCCCGCGGCTCGGTCGTCGTCTGCAGCGTGGCGACCGTGGACAGCGGAATCAGCGTTCCGTTCGGCCCGGTGATGTGAATGTCCGTGAGCTGCTGAGGCGTCAGGCGCTCGGCCCGCTGGATCTGCGGGATGACCTTGTAGCTGCGCCCCTGGATGCTGAAGCGGTTGACGTAGTTGCCGCCGAGCATGACGGACAGATCGCGGCCCGCCTGGGCCATGTCGACCCCGAGCGAGCGGAGCTTGTCGCGGTTGAAGACGACGCGCGTCTGCGGCTGGTCGAACTTCAGGTCCGTGTCGGCGAACATGAACTTGCCGCTCTCGAACGCCTTCGCGACGAGACGGTTGCCGAACTCGACGAGCTCCGCCGGCTCCGCCGTCGACGCGACGACGAAGTCGACGGGGAAGCCGTCGGATCCCGGCAGGGAGGGCGGGATGATCTGGATGACGCGGATCCCCGGGATCTGCGCCGACTTCATCGACGCCTCCATGTGGACCTCGGCCACGCCGCGCTCGCGCTCCGACCACGGCTTCATCGTCATGCCGCCGAAGCCGAAGTTCGGAAAAATGACCTGGAAGCTGTCCTCGGTCTCGGGGAGCGACTGATAGATCTCGTCGATCTTCTCCGCGAACATCGCCGTCTGGTCGATGGTCGCGTTCGCGGACGCCTGGATGATGCCGAAGATGAAGTTCTGGTCTTCCTGCGGCGCGAGCTCCTTCTGCGAGAACAGGTAGAAGGGATAGGCGAGCAGGACGACGATCACCCACAGCGTGAAGACGACCGGGCGCCACCGCAGGGTCGACGTGAGCATCCCCGTGTAGACGCGGCGGACGGCGTCGAAGCGGCGGCTGACGACGCCGGCGAACCCGGAGTCCGCGTCGCGCTCGCGCAGCATCTTCGATCCCATCATGGGCGAGAGAGTCAGCGCGACCACACCGGAGACGATGATCGCGCTCGCGAGCGTGAAGGCGAACTCGCGGAAGAGGGACCCCGTCAGGCCGCCCTGGATCGCCACGGGCGTGTAGACCGCGGCGAGCGTGATCGACATCGCCATGACCGGCTTCACGAGCTCGCGCGCCGCGTCCAGCGCGGCGCGCAACGGCGCTTTCCCCATGTGGAGGTGCCGCTCGATGTTCTCGACCATGACGATCGCGTCGTCGACGACGAGTCCGACCGACAGGACGACCGCGAGGAGCGTCAGCAGGTTGATCGAGAATCCGAAGATCATCGCCATGAAGATGGCGCCGATCAGCGAGATCGGAATCGCAATGACCGGAATGATCATCGCGCGGATCGACCCCAGGAACAGGAAGATCACGATGATGACGATCAGGAGCGTCTCGCTGAGGGTCTTGAGCACCTCGGTGATCGAGCTCTCGATGTAGGCGCTCGAGTCGTACGGGATGCCCGCCTCCATCCCGGCGGGCAGCTGCGCCTGGATGGCGGGCATCGCGTCGTGGACGCGGCCCATCACTTCGAGCGTGTTCGCCGTCGGAAGGACCCACACGCCCATGAAGACGGCCGTTTCGCCGTTGAACCGGATCTGTTCGTCGTAGGTTTCGGCGCCGAGAACCACGTTTGCGATGTCGCCGAGGCGCACGAGGTCGTCGCCCTCCTGCTTCACCACGAGCTGCTCGAACTCCTCGGCCGTCTGGAGGTCGGTGTTCGCGACCAGGTTGACCGAGGTCATCGATCCGCGCGTCCGCCCGAGAGCGGAGAGATAGTTGTTCTGCGCGAGAGCCTGATTGACCTGCGACGGCGAGATGCCGAGGGCCGCCATCTTCTCCGGGTCGAGCCAGACGCGCATCGCGAACGTCCGGTCGCCGAAGATGTCCGCCCGCTGTACCCCTTCGATCGCGGTCAGCTTCGGCTGGACGACCCGGACCAGGTAATCCGTGATCTGGTTCTGGTCGAGGTCCTCGGCCGAGAAGCCGACGAACGCCGCCGGGAACTGCGTGTCCGCCGACTCGAGCTGGATGATCGGCGACTCCGCCTCGGGCGGCAGGTCGTTCCGGACCTGCGCGACCTTCGACTGGATCTGCGTCAGCGCCGCGTTCGTGTCGTAGTTGATCTTCAGATGCGCCGTGATCGTGCTCAGACCCTGCGTCGACGACGATTCGAGGAAGTCGATCCCGTCGGCGCTCGCGATGACGCGCTCGAGCGGCGTCGTGATGAACCCCCGCACGAGGTCGGCGTCGGCGCCGATGTAGGCGGTCGTCACCCGAATCACCGCGATGTCGGTGCGAGGGAACTCGCGCACGGGAATCGAGCGGATCGACCAGATCCCGGCGATGAGGATCGTCAGGTTGACGACCGTCGCCAGAACGGGGCGGCGGATGAAGATGTCCGTGAACTTCATCAGTTGTTCTCGACCTGCGGGGCAGGGCTGTTGGAAGGCTGAATCTCGTTATTGACCTGGACGGCCGCGCCCGGGCGCAGCTTGAACGCACCCGAGGTGACGACCTGCTCGCCCGGCTTCACGCCGGAGACGACCCCGACCTGATCGCCGCGCGCCCCGCCGAGCTTGACGAACTGCTGCCGGACTCCGAGGTACGACGTCCCGTCCGGCCCCTTCGTGTCTTCGACGACGAAGACCGAATCGCCGAACGGCGCGTAGCTGATCGCCGAGGCGGGGAGAGCGACGACTTTCGACGAGACGCCCTGATCGACCGCCACCTCGACGAACATCCCGGGGCGGAGCTTCTGCGAAGCGTTGCGGAAGATCGCCTGCATCCGGACGTTGCGCGTCGCCTCGTCGATGACCGAATCGATGGCGAAGATCTCGCCCGTCTCGACGCCGCCGAGGCTCTCGGCACTGACCGTCACGGTCGCGCCCGGCTGGAGCCGTCCGGCCTCCTGCTGCGGCACGGTGAACTCGACGTACACCGGCTGAAGCGTCTGGAGCGACACGACCGGCGATCCCGGCGCGAGGTACTGCCCGAGATTCACCTGGCGGATGCCGAGCAGGCCGGAGAACGGAGCGCGGATGATCTTCCGCTCGATCGCGGCGCGGATCTCGCCGACGCGGGCCTGCGCCTGCGCGTACTCGGCGACGACCTGGTCATACATCGCCTGCGGAATCGCGTCCTTCGCGCGCAGGCTCTTCTTCCGCTCGAGCTCCATGCGCGCGAGCTCCTGCGCGGCTTCCGCGGCCGCGAGCTGCGCGCGCTCCTGGCTCGTGTCGAGACGCACGAGAACGTCTCCGCGCTCGACCCGGCTGCCGGACTCGAACCCGATCTGCTCGACGATTCCCGGCAGGTCAGCACTGACCCTCACGCCGTTCACCGCGACGACCGTTCCGATCGCGCGGAGCATGGAATCCCATTCGACCTGGGTCGCGACCGTCGTCGTCACCGCTTCGGGCGGCGGCTGAAACGACATCTGTTGTGCCATTGCGCTCTTGATCTGGAAATACTTCACGCTGCCGATCGTGGCGACGACCGCGATGACGATCGTGAGCATGATGACCATTCGCTTGAACATCTGGATAACCTCTGAAAATGGAGTGCAGTGCGGGAATCGCGACCTGCGAAGCTTGAAAGGATAACGTCTCAGGGCGCGGAATGTTTCTTCGCGTGTGAAGCCCCGGTGAAGAATGCGCCGGACTCTACGGATTGTAGGCGCACGCATGTGGTCGCGTACGGCCCTGGGGAGCGCGTCATCCCGAGCGTTCAGCGAGGGATCAGGGTCGGGCGGGACGCGCGCGACGCGGCGCTGTCGTTCGGCAGGTCGACGATTCTTCGTCGAGCCGCCGACCTGAGTGCTCCGATCAGGGGTTCCTCACCCGTCCCTGATCCCTCGCTCCGCTCGGGATGACGCCTACTCGCCGCCGAGAAACGTCTCGATCGCGGGGAAGACGATGTCGGGACGTTCCGCGTGAGGGAAGTGGCCCGTGGCGGGAAGCGGGAGCAGGCGAGACCAGGGCATCGCGGTCCAGGCGCTGACCATCGCCAGGGGGATCGCGTCCTCCTCGCCGTGAACGATCAAGGTAGGGACCTCGAGCGTCGCGAGAGCGCGGGTCCAGTCCCAGTCGCCGAGGGAGGCGAAGACGGCGGGGTTGGTCTGCAGCATCCCGACGCGAATCGCCTCGGGTGGGGCGGCGACGAGGTCGGATTTCAGGACGCGGGGATCCGTTCCCCGGGCGAGGCGGGGAGGAGTCTGGATGCGCCAGTACTCGCGGCACGCGGCGGTGACGTCGCGGCGTTTCTCGATTGCCTCGAGCAGCTCCGCCGAGCGGGCGTGATCCTCCGCGGAAAGACGCGCGCGGATTTCCGCGGCGAATTCTTCGAAGAACGTGCCGCGGCGCGGCGGGATGGGAGCGAGGAAGACCATGCGCTCGACGCGAGCGGGGTGGGCGACGGCGTAGAGGGCGGCGATCGCGGCACCGAACGAGTGGGCGAGGATCGTCATCCGGTCGAGGCGGAACGCTCTCCGCACACTCTCCAGATCGCGCACGTTCGCCTCGATCGTCAGATCGGAGCGGCGGGGAGGGAGGGTCGACCGCCCGCCGCCGCGTTGATCGTAATAGATCATCCGATGCGTCGCGGCGAGAGGGTGGAGATCGCCGATCAGAGAGCCCGAGGACATTCCGGGTCCGCCGTGGACGACGACGATCGGAGGACCGTCGCCGATCTCGCGGGTCCAGAGGCGGATGCCGTCCGGCGTCTCGATCGTCTTCGCCATGACTCACCGCCCGGAGCGGAGCGAACCGTCCCTACGGCGCCAGGCCGCGGACGAACGCTTCGAACACGCGGCGCACGGCGGCTTCGTCGAACGGTTCGGCGCGACCGAAGCGGTCGGCGAGGAGACGGTCGCGAATCATCCCCTCCGCGGCGCCGACCACGCCCGCCTCGATGACGGCGGCGTCGAAGTCGCTCCGGAACGAGCCGTCCTGCTGCCCGCTTCGGATGAGGTTCCCGACGAGCTCGAGGAACTGCAGGAACCCGCGCGAGAGCTGGGGTTCGTCGCCGCGGATGCGGCGGCCCTCGAAGAGAAAGACCGTGGCGAGATCCGAATCACGGCTGAACGCATCCATGATGAGGAGCAGGATCGCGGTGACCGCCTCGCGCGCATTCGCGGCCGCTTCCACGCGCTTCTCGATTTCCGGGTTCAAGGCCTTCCACGAGTCGTCGAAGATCGCCTGGAGCAGGCCGGATTTTCCGCCGAAATAACGAACCAGCTGCGACTCGGAGCTGCCGGCCTGACGGGAGATCGCGGCGGTCGAGGTCTGCTCGTACCCGTGCTGAGCGAAAAGTCGTTTCCCTGCAAGGAGTAGGCGGTCGCGGGAGCTGTGGGTCCGGTCGGGATCCATGGAGACGAAGTATGACGGACTGGCGCGGGTGGTGCTACCGCCGGGGCGCCGTGACGGAATTGTTGCGGGGCCGCAGCGGTAGTGATACTACTACCAACGCTCACACAACGCTATCAAGGAGCGCGTATCTATGAAGAGGTCGTTCTTCCTCCTTCCCCTCGTGCTGATCTTCGGAGCTCTCCCGCTCGTCGGGCAGAGCGCGTCCCTCTTCACGGAAACCGACGCCTTCGCGACGAAGACCGGCTTCCGCGGCGTGTTCGTCTGGAGCGCCACGCAGCCAGTCACCGGCGTCGTTCATTACGGCGAGAGCCCGACGGGACTCGACCGGACCGCCGCTGCCGTCCCCGGCGCGCCCGATACGGCGCAGATGGCCGTGGCTTCCGATCTCGAACGCGGCAAGACGTATTACTGGCAGGTCGAGGACACGCTCACCGGCCAGCGCTCCGCGATCGAGGAGCTCGAGGCGAAGAACGCGTACACGAGCTGGAACGGGGAGCTCTACACGATCAACATGCTGCTCCAGCTCGACCTCGAGTCGCTCCCTCCCGAGATCCCGCACGACCTCGCTCTCCAGGAAATCGCGAACGGCATGAACATCTTCGCCGAGCGCCTCTACGACGCGCTCGACGGCTACGCGCGCCTCGGCAAGCTCGTCGTGACCGACACGAACCTCGATTACGCCGCGAATCAGCCGTTCGGCGACGGTGCCGGCGGCGTGGTTTGCGACGGCGAGAACACGACTGTCGCCGACGTCCTCATCCAGAGCTCGATTCCGTTCGACAGCCACACGTGGGGCGGATGGTCCATCGACAACCCCTGCATCGGCTTCTACGTCGGCCGCATCGGCCAGCTCGTCGTTCCGTGGGAGGACGAGCTCCACTTCGGCTACGTCTCCACGCACGAGCTGATGCACTACGCGTTCAACGCGCCCGATCTCTATCAGGCGCAGAACATCCTCCCGGTCGAAACGCCGCTCACGCTCGACTGCCGCAATACCGACTGGGACGGCTCGCTCATGCACAACAGCGGCGGTTGGATCGGCCGCTGGGACCTGACCGAAGTCGACCGCAATCCAGCGCTCACTCCGTGTCTCCACGGCAACGCGCCGTACACGTGGGACGCGCTGCGAACGCGCTATACGAACGTGCCGCTGAACCCCGACGGGCCGATCGCCGACATGTTCAATTACGAGGCGAAGGGAAACCCCGACGGCGACGGCCTCGAGATCTGGATTCTCAACCGCGAGCCCGCGGGCTCGACGCTGACCCGCTACGTCCCGAGCGACGCGATACCGGCGTGCGGCCCGGGGCTCTCTCCCGTCGTCGACGAAGAGGGCGATGGAACGACGGTCCACACCGTCGATCCCGGCCTCGCCAGCGATCCGAACATGGACATCACCGAGGGATTGATCCGTTGGGATGGAGCGGCGGGAACGCTGACCTTCACGATCCACGTCAGCGACCTCACCGAAGCCTTCCTCGGGTCGGTCGCGCAGACGTACCGGTGGTACTTCGATTACGAAGGCGACCGTTATCAGGCCCGCGCGACGCGCGATCTCATCGGCGTGCAGTCGTTCACTCTGATGAATGGCGACGGCACGGCGACGATCGCCAGCGGGCTGGCCGGAGAGTTCGATTTCGCGAACGATAGCGTCTCGATCGTTCTCGAGGCGGACACGATTCCGGGCGCGGAGCCCTTCTCCGCCGGGCAGCGTCTCGACGGATTCGAGATCTATACACGGCGCGACTTCTCGACCCCTACCGGGGCCGGTGCCAGCCTGATCACCGACACGGCCCGCGGCTCGTGTCCCTATTTCGTGAACCAGGAGAACTCGGTCGGCAACTCCGCCCCGGTCGCCCTCGACGATTCCGCGACGACGGTCGAGGACGTCCCGGTCGACGTCGCCGTGCTCGCGAACGATTCCGATCCGGACGGCGACGCTCTCTTCGTCCACTCGGCGAGCTCGGATGCCGGCGAGGCGACCGTGAACGCCGGCGGAACGGTCCGGTTCGTTCCGGCCTCGAACCAGAGCGGCGTCCAGACCTTTACGTACGTCGTGCGCGATGTGAAGGGCGCTTCGGCGCAGGGGACGGTCACCGTCACGGTTTCCGGAATCCAGGATCCACCGACGGCGAATGCGGACGTGGCGATGGCGCCCTCCGGGACGCCCGTCGTCATTGACGTCATGGCGAACGACTCCGACGCCGACGGCGATCCGATCTCGGTCGTCGCCGTCTCCTCGCCGACGTTCGGCACCGCGACGACCGATGGAAACACGATCACCTACGCCCCCGGCGGCGGTTTCGCGACCGAGGATGCGTTCACATACACGATCAGCGACGGCATCGGCGGGACGGGGCGCGCCACGGTCACGGTGATCCGCACCTGCCTCGGGGCGTTCGCCGACGACCTCGAGCCGATTCCGGCGGAAGGGTGGGCGTTCGACCACAACAACGGAGGGCCGGAGGGAACCGGCGTCGAGCTGACGACGTGGGCCCACACGCAGGATCCCCTGGCGTCCAGCCCCGACCATTCGTTCTTCAGCGACGCGAGCGACGTCTCGGCGAACAAGGACGACCGCCTCATTTCTCCTGCGGTCGTCGCGACGTCGATCACGAAGCTGAGCTTCTGGCATCGCTTCCGGACCGAAGTGACGTTCGACGGCGGCGTGCTCGAGGTCTCGACGGATGACGGCGCCACGTGGACCGACGTCGTCGACGCCGGCGGCGTCTTCGAGAAGGGCGGCTACGTCGGCCCCGCGAATGCGCTCGGCGGCCGGAACGCCTGGCACGGCATGTCGTCCGACTTCCCGCTCATGAACGAGGTCGTCGTCGACCTCGGCGTTCTCGCCGGCGAGACGATTCGCGTCCGCTGGCGCCTCGTCACCGATTCGAATCTCGGCGATCTCGGATGGTGGGTCGACGACGTCCGCTTCCGCGACATCGCGATCACCGACTGCGGCCCGGCGGCGAACCGCGCGCCGGATGCGGTCGACGATACGGCAACGGCACAGAGCGGAAGCTCGGTCGCGATCGACGTTCTCGCGAACGACAGCGACCCGGACGGCGATCCGGTGTTCGTCTCTTCGGTGACGCAGCCGGCCAACGGGACCACGACCAGCGACGAGAGCGGCGTGACGTACACGCCGGACGCCGGATTCAGCGGCATCGACACCTTCTTCTACACGATCAGCGACGGCTTCGGCGGATCCGACCTGGCGCGCGTCACGGTCCAGGTCAATGGCGGCCCCGCGGCAGCGGACGATCAGGCGTTCGTGACCGAGGACCGCTCGGCGACGGTCGACGTGCTGGCGAACGACAGCGACGCGGATGGCGATGCTCTCCACCTCGTTTCCGTCGGCACCGCGCAGCACGGGTCGAGCGCCGTCGTGGGCGAGTTCGTCTCGTACACGCCGGCCCCGGACTACAACGGGCCGGACCGTTTCGGTTACACGGTCACCGACGGGAACGGCGGCACCGCCTCGGCGTTCGTCAATGTCGATGTCGCTGCCGTAAACGACGTTCCGGTCGCGGCGGACGACGCCGCCACGTGCTCGAAGAACGGAACGGTCGACATCGCGGTGCTGGCGAACGACTCGGACGTCGACGGGGACGCTGTGTCGATCGCCGAAGTCGGCCGGCCGCAGCACGGCAGTGTGAGCGTCTCGGGCGGCGCCGTGATTTTCCGGGCGCGCAAGGGATTCGAAGGGACAGACACCTTCTCGTATTCGGTGACCGACGGCAACGGCGGCGTCAGCCGCGCGAGCGTGACGGTCGAGGTGAGGAAGTAGCCGACGTCACAACACGAAGCTGTCATCCCGAGTCGCTCCCGCTCGGGATGACAGCGACGAATCTGGAGATCGGGAAATGCATACGCCTCTCAGCCGCGCTCGTCTTTTGATCGTGACGCTTGTCGTTGCCGCGAGTGTTCCCCTTTCCGCGGCGCCCTGGATCTGGGACCGCGATGTGAACGGCATCGACGACCGCATCGAGCGCGTCGAGACCTCGGGCATCGCCGCCGCTTTCGAGGGCGGCGATCCGTCCGGGCGCCTCATCCTCGCCGTCGAAGATCTCGGCGGCGTGCTTCGCTACGGCGTCTACGTCGAATTCGAGCATCACCCGACAGGCGCCGATCTCGACGCGATCCGCGCGACCGGCGTCGACACGAGCGTCCTCCACGACTACGACTCGATCCCGTACGTCCGAATGCGCCTGACGTTCCCCGAGATCCAGAAGGTCGCCGCGCTGCCGGGCGTGAAGAAGATCGAAGCGGTCGAGCTGGTCTATCCCGTCAACAACAACGCCACGAAGACCTCGGGCGTGGTGGAGAGCGACGGCCGGCATTTCCCGACCGTGCACGGAAACTACGCGATCACCGGAAAGGGCGTCGTCATCAGCATTCTCGACACGGGCGTGAACGACTCGCCCGAGCCGACGACGGGCTTTCCCGGCCACGAGAGCGTCGCGGGGAGGTTCGTCGCCGGCGGCAACTTCTACTCGGGTGAGCCGGCGCTGAACACGCCGCCGGATCAGAGCGAAAACCCGCACGACTTCGGTCAGCAGGTCTCGTCGAATCACGGGACGCACGTGGCAGGAACCTCTCTCGGCACCGGCGGACCGACACATGTCTTCGGAGGCGTCGCCCCCGACGCGCTTCTGGTCGATCAGAAAGTCCTCTCGGACGCCGGCGCCGGCTTCGGCTCGGCCGACGGTGTCGACTGGGCGATCCGGAACAAGGACGAGTTCAACATCAAGGTTCTCAATCTGAGTCTCGGAACACTGACCGAGTCCGACGGGCAGGATGCCGGCTCGCAGGCAATCAACGCCGCGTTCGACGCCGGCCTGTTCCCGGCCGTCGCGTCGGGGAATGACGACATGACCGACTACATGCCGTCGCCGGCCGCGGCGGACAAGGCATTCACGATCGGTGCGATCACCGATCAGAACTCGATCGAGCGCGCCGACGATCTCATCGCGGGGTTCTCGAACGAGGGACCGCGCGACTCGGATGGCGACGCCGACTTCGTGGACGAGATGAAGCCTCTCGTCGCAGCGCCCGGCGCGGGAATCGTCTCGGCGGACGGGAGTCTGATTACGGACGGACGGCAGTACAAGCCGCTCAGCGGCACGTCGATGGCGACCCCGCACGTCGCCGGCATCGTTGCGCTTCTGCTCGAGGCGAACCCCGCCCTCACGCCCACGGATGTCCGCGAGATCCTGAAGCACACGAGCGAGCATCGGAACGACTGGGGGAAGACCGCGTCGACGGACAACCCGTTCCCGCAGGGCGATCCGAACTACCATCCGTCCGGTGGGTGGGGACAGGTCGACGCGTACGCGGCCGTGAAGGAGGCGCTCCGCCTCGCGGGCGATCCCGGATCGCAGACGCAGGTCGTCTACATCAACGCGAAGCCGGCGGAGGACGGCTCGGCCGCCATCGACCTGACGTGGAAGACGCAGCGCGAGATCGCGCTCTCCGGGTTCGACGTCCATCGCGCCGACGACGTCAGCGGCGCCCCCGGTGTCTGGACGAAGCTGACGGCCTCCTCGATTCCGGGAGTCGGCAGTGCCACGATCGAAGGGGCGAACAACCGCAACGTCTACACCTTCCGCGACACGACGGGGCTCGTTGAGGGTCAGAGGTACTGGTACCGGATCGACCATACGTCGACCGATTCGACGATCGGAACGATCCAGGAGCCGCCTCTCGCCGTCACGTTCGGCCGCGCGATCCCGGTCGCGCGCCTGAGCTACAGCATCACGCACAACACGTTCGACAACGACCTTCTCGTCCTGCTCGGCACCGGCCCGCAGGCGGAGCGGCCGCGCTTCATCATCGACGGCAAGTCGGCGCTCCAGGCCGACCAGGTCATCGTCGATCCGGGCGAGGCGACGACGGGAAACCGGCGGCACCTCTTCACGATCGATCTCACGACGCGCGATGGCATCGAAGGCTTTCTCCCGCCCTCGAAGACGAATCCCTGGTTCCTCTCGGTGAAGGAGGGGGGCTTCCTCAACCGCACCGGGCGGGTGAATGCCTTCTCGATGACTCTGTTCGACGAGAACGGGAACGAGACGGCGACGTACACGACGGGCGATCCCACTCCGCAGCAACTGGTCGAGGGGACCACGACGGTGCTCTGGATTCCCGACAGTCCCGACGTCGCGTTCCCCGGGGACACGCCGACCGTGCTGGAGGCCGATCCGAGCGGCGGCACGCGCGGCGAAACGATCGAAGTCGGGATCTTCGGCGCCGAGTTCCTCCCCGGTGCGACGGTGAGCTTCGGCGAAGGCATCTCGGTCGGCTCGGTCGATGTCGTACGCGGATCGCAGATCGATGCGACGATCACCATCGCGCCCGACGCGGCCGCGGGACCGCGCGACGTCACGGTCACGAACATCGACGGCGGGAGCGGGACCGCGACCGCGGCGTTCACCGTCGCGGACTCGGGCGAAGCCGTCGTCACGGACGTCGACGACGGCGATCCGGCCGTCGAGTACCGGCGGGGGTGGCACGCGAAAGATGCCGCCGAGGCCTCCGGTGGCGGCTATCACCGCCGCGTCGGCTCCGGAAACGAGACGCACGCGCGCCTCGTCTTCGACGGAAATCAGGTGACGTATCACTACGCCACCTCCAACATGGGCGGCTCTGCGGACGTCTATCTCGACGGCGTCCTCGCGCAAACGATCTCCTTCGCCGGCGACACGAAGGAGCCGCAGTTCGGTCATTCGGTGACGTTCTCCGGACTCGCCGATGGCCAGCACGAGCTGCGAATCGTTCATCGCGCCGGCGCGTCGTACGTCGACGGATTCCAGATCGTCGACGGCGCCGCGGACGACTCGGCCCCGGCGACGCGTTCCGTCACCTCGGTCCGTTCGGTCGGCATCGCCGGCTCGACGGTTCTCGTGGAGACGATCGAGCTCGGGGCGTTCGACGACTCGGTGTCCGTCGTCGTGGAAGGCGCCGCAGAGCCGCTCGCCGTGACCATGCTCAACGCGCTCGGGATTCCGGTCGCGACGGGATCGACGCTCCTCGAGGAGACGACGATCACCGGCCTCGACACGGTCCTCGCGCCGGGTACGTACACGCTCCAGGTCATCGGTTCGGCGACCCTCGCGCCGTCGGACGTGACGGTCAGCGTCGCCCGGACGGTCCGGGTGAAGTAAGGAAGGAGAACACGCGATGACTCGACTGCGCCGCTCGAGACCGGCACGGCGAGCGGACGCCCGCTCGCGGGCCGACGGCTCGACGATCACGATCGATCTTGCCGCGGCTAAACTCACGATTCCGGTCGACCAGACGCTGACGTACGAGAGGGAGTAGGTGTGGCCGGGGCGTCTCGCCCCGCACCGATTTGCGCGGGTCTGGGCGGGCGGAAAGTGGCCGGGGCGTCTCGCCCGGGCAGCGTTGGCCCCGCGATCCTGTCGATGATGTGACGGGGGGACGGGCGAGACGCCCGTCCCACTGTCGCTCCGCGTCGGCGAAGCAATCTGCTCGAATCGGGCGGGCGGGATGTGGCCGGGGCGTCTCGCCCCGG
>JBOGJQ010000267.1:0-5698 GCA_050745405.1 Thermoanaerobaculia bacterium
TCTCGGTGAACGGATAGGGGTTCGTCGTGTTCGTCCTGTCGTCCGGATCGTTGCCCCATTGCACCCCGATCGGAACGAGGTTGAGATACTTGTTGGCATTGCCGAGCTGCCCGTTGTAGGCGAACGATCCGAAGACCCACCCGGTGAGGCCGGGCGCGTCGGCGCGCGGATCGCGCACGGCGATGTCCATCTGCAGCAGGTTCACCGTCCCGACGATGCGCTTGGACGACTTCCAGAAATTCTCGGTGATGTACGCCTTCCACTGCAGCGGATTCTCGAGAAACGGGATCGTGTCCGTTCCCTGCGGCGCATCCGTGAAGAGCAGCTTCGCGAAAACGGTTCCGTGAGGAAAGCCGCCGCCGTAGCGGGCGTCGGTCGTGCGCGGGTCGGGATTGTCGGGATCCGCCCACATCTTCCCGAGCAGGTAGCCGGCGTGCTCGTTGACCAGCGTGATCGCGTAGACGGAGTAGTTGCCGTCCTTTCCGGCCTGCGTCGGCGCGAGCTGATACGGCGAAACCGGCGCTTCCTTGATCAGGCCGCGGAACCCTTCCGTGCCGCCGTTGGGAGGATAGGCATTCTCGCCGACGCTCGTCGTGTGGAGCCACGGGATGTGATACCACTCGCGAACTCTGTTCGCGAACGGGTCCCACTCCGGCAGATTTCCCTCGAACGAGTAATCGCGCGCGGCGAGGATGTACTCCTTCGGATTTTTCCGGAAGTCCCACTTCACCATGAATTCCGGCAGCTCGCCGGGCAAGGCGCGCGGAAAATCGGTCTTGAGGCGGAAGACGGGCTGATCGGAGTAATTCGCGAAGTACTCCTGCGGAGTGACCATGAATCCGAAATCGGGGAAGCTCTCCGCTTTGTCCTTCCGGTCCCACAAGGCCTGCGCGGCGGGAGTCGTGGCCGCGAACTCCGCCGCGTCGCCGGCGGGCTGCTCGCCGGCCGGTCTCGTCGCGCCTTCGTCGCGAACGCAGGCGGCGAGCCCCGAGAGAAGAGCGAGGACGAGAATCGCGAGCAGGGGTTTCCGGACGGGTCGCATCATGCTTTCTCCTCCGATCATCGCGCTCATTGAAAATCTCCGACGGACACTTCGCACGCGCGGCGGACTTCCTGGACCGTCGCCGGGGCATCGAACCGGAACAGGCCGGGGAGGCCGCGCTCGAGGCGGGACGCGCGAATCGCCGCCTTGATCGCGAAAAAGACGGCGTTGCCCAGCACCAGCGGCGGCTCGCCGACTTCCTTCGCGGACATGATGTCGGTCGGCTCCTCGGGAACGTCGGCCCGGTCGCGCGGGAACAGCCACGTGTTCATCTCCAGCGGGATCGAGGCCTGCGCCGGGATCTTGTAGGTCCAGGTGTTCAAGGTGTTGAGGCGGCCCTTTTCGTCGCCGTCGGGCTGAAAGACCAGTTGCTCGCTGGTGAGGAATCCGACGCCCTGAATGAACGCGCCCTCGACCTGACCGATGTCGATGGCCGGATTGAGACTCCAGCCCATGTCGTAGACGATGTCGGCGCTGAGGATCTTCGTCTCGCCGGTGAGGACGTCGACTTCCACGACCGAACAGGCCGCGGAGTACGTGAATCCCGTGAAGGAGTCGAACTCGCTCGTCGCGGGTCCGTCGACGCGCGTGATGCCGGGAATCCGCGGCTGCCGGTCCGGCGGCTTGAAGGTCAGCGCCGGCATGGGCGTCTCGCCTCCGCGCATCGGCGCCGTGAAGACCTCGACGAGGCCGACGCGATTCCGGTAGGCCATCCCGACGAGGTTCTGCCAGATGAGCGCGGCGCGCATCGGCGTCGGTTCGACGCGCGCGGACCACCCTTGCGCGCCGTGATTCCAGAAGTCGATTCCGAACTGCCTGCACCAGTCGTCGCCGTGCTCCTTCAGCATCCGGTGGCCGAACTCCATGAGGCGCGCGCGCAGGACCTGGCAGACCTGCTTGACCGCTTCGACGTTGTACGTCGTTCCGGTCGACGCGCCGGTGCTCGTCGGCGTCGGGATGATGTCGGTCTTCGGATTCTGGACCTGCACCAGCTCCATGGGGACGTTCAGGATGTACGCCGCTACCTGGGTGACCTGCGTGGTCAGCCCTTGTCCGATCTCGACGCCGCCCTGCTGGATGATCACGCTCCCGTCGGCCTGATAGACCGAGACCATCGCCATCGCCTGCTCGAGCATCACGAGGTTGTAGCCCGAGCCGTACTTGACGGGGATCATCGCCAGGCCGCGCTTGCGCCACTTGTTCGCGGCGTTGAACGCGTCGACCTCCGCCCGTTTCGTCGCGTACTTCGACTTGTCCTTCAGATACGCCCACACCTTGTCGAGGTAGCAATACGACAGCGCCTGACCGAACGGCGTCACCTCGCCGCGGACGTAGAGGTTCTTCTCGCGCAGGTCCTCGGGGAGCATGCCGATCGAGAACGCCGCGTCGTCGATCGCGTTCTCCAGGATCGTCTTCGCCTGCACGTCCCCGAACGAACGGAACGCCGTATTCGGAGCGCGATTCGTCCGGCAGACGTCGATCTCGCTCTCGAAGTGCGGAACGCGGTAGGCGCAATCGGCGCGCGTCTGGATGCAATTCGAAACGATGAACGAGCAGTCGTAGAAGAATCCCCCGTCGCCCCAGAGCTTCGTCTGCCAGCCGAGAATCCGCCCGCGATCTTCGGCACGCAGCTCGCCGCGATCCACCGCGATCTGATACTGGCCGTAATACGCGTGCCGTTTCCCGATCAGGGCGGAGTCGTGCTCGCGCGGCATTGCGAGGCGGACGGGCCGTTTCGTCGCGTAGGCCGCGACCGTCGTCGGTCCGACGACGAACCGCGCCTGCTCGGTCTTGCCGCCGAATCCGCCCCCGACGAGCGGCACCTGGACTTCGATGCGGTTGTATTCGACGCCCAGCGCCATCGCGGTGGTGACGTGCATCTCCTGGGGACTCTGCGTGGAGGGATGCACGACGAGGCGCTTCGCGTCGAGCGGCTCCGCGAGGCATCCCTGCGGCTCCATGTAGAAGTGAATCTGCCCGCCGGTGGTGAGCGTGTTCTCCACGACCCGACAGGGGACGCCGTCGAGCAGGGCCGGGCGATCGACGATGGCGCGGTCGAGCGGGTCCTTGTTGGGCGTCGTCCAGTCGAACCGGCTCCCCGGCCGCGTGATCTTCCAGATGTGCGATACGAACGACGCCGAGCTCGGATTGTCCGGAAAGACGCTGTTCTTCCGGATCGCGTCTTCGAGGCTCACGATCGGCGCCCGCCACGCTTTCGGCCACGAAGTGACCGGGCCGTATGAGACGCAGCGGGCGCTGACGTAGTCGGCGATGCGGACGGCCTCACGCTCGGTCCGCGCGAGCACGAGTGCAAGGCATTGGCCTGCGAATCCGACCAGGCCGGTCGCGAATAGCGGCTGATCGCCGCCCATGCCCTGTTCGTTGATCCCGCCCTGCGGAAGGTCGGCCGCCGTGATCAGATCGACGAAGGAGGGGAACGTCTTCCGGAGAAACGCGCGCAGCGCGGCCGCGGTCGCCTTCTTTCCGTTCGGAAGGACGAACTCGAAATTCGCGAGCGCGCGGCGGCTTTGGACCATCGCCGCCTCGAGGGTCGACGGCGGCGCGGGCAGCTCGTGGGTGTAATGCACCTGTCCTGAAGCCTGATACATTGCCATCGTCTTGATGTAGGGGAGGGCGACGGGGTTCCGCCAATCCTGGCGTGCCCACTCCTGGACTCCGCCGCTCACCGGCCACCGCCCCCAGGTCACTTCGCCGCAGGAGCGGATGGCGCCCGGGACGTTCGCGCCGCGCTCGGCGAGCGCATGGACGACGCACTTGTAGAGGAACGCCGTCGCCAGTTCCGTCTTGTACTCGTCCGTGAACCCCTCGTCCGGAACGTCACGATAGCGTTTCTCCCACCGCGCGAGCTCCTTGCGCACTTCGCTTTCGCAGATCGAGGCGAGCTTCGGCAGCATGTCGAGGGAGAGCGTCTCTCCTTTCATCGCCGCCTCGGTCTTGCGCGCCCGCCACGGGAACGGCGCGATGTTGCCGAAGACGATCGCGACGTCGTCGACGACGAGGTCTTTGCCGATCCGGATGCGCGAGGTCGCGTTGACGATCGCGTGCGCGTTGACCTCGCGCAGCGCGACCTTCTGCGGCATGACGAGGTCGTCTTTCGACCCCGCCGGAATCCGATACCGCAGCAGCACGATCTGGTCGGCGAGCCCGGGGTCGTCCCGGACGCGTTTCACCAGCTCCTCGGCGCTGCACGTTTCCCGGCCCTCGCCGCGCCGCGAGAGATCGAGATAGTCGATCTCCGCCCCGACGGCGACGATCGCGGTCATCGCGTCCGAGGGGAACGAGGCCTCGCTCGTGCCCGCGATGTGCGCGAGCACGAGCATCGTGTTCCCGCCGAGGGACGCGGCATTGCGCACGATGCGGCCGGCCGTCCGGCGCGCCATGAAATGCACCGCGCCGAGACACGTCGTGGCGGCGAAGACCTCGTCGTCCCCTTCGCGTGCCACCTCGCCGCGCCGGCGCATCGCGGCCTCGAGCGTATCGATCAGATCGCTGTAGCTGATGCCCGCGGCGACGCGCACGTCCTGTTTCCCGATCTCCGGCGGCGCGGAGAGCTCCGGGATGAGCCGGATGTCCACGAGCACGCCGGCGTCGAGGTACTCGCTCTTGTAGACGCCGTATGACGTATTGCCGTGCACGAGACGCAGCTTCTTCCCGCGGTGCTCGCGCATCATTGCGGCGAGCTGGCGCAGGGTCGCCGGCGTGAGCCAGACTCGCCCATCCGCCTCGACGCGCACCGGCCGCGGCGCCGCGTGCGCATCCTCGGGGAACGGGATCGCGACGTCGGCCGGGAGCTGCTGCGCGGAGCCGGGATCGAGCAGGCATTTCATCCGCTCCCGCTCGTCCTCCTCGGTCCAGTTCGAGGCGAATGTCTTCATGCCGGTGAGAATCGGCCGGTATCCCGTGCAGCGGCAGAGATTGCCGTCCAACGCGTCCTCGATCTCGCGCTTCGTCGCCTTCGGACGGTTCGTGATGAACTCCGACATGTTCATCACGAATCCGACCGAGCAGTAGCCGCACTGGCTGCCGTTGTTGAGCGCGAGGCGGTACGCGACCGGGTTCATTCCCTCGTGGCTGCGCTCGGAGGGCGCCTCGGCCGCTGCGGCGAGCAGCTTCGCGGCGGGCCTGGGCTCGCGCGCCAGCCTCCGGTCGATCGCCCGCTGCACCGATTCGCGCTTGGCGAGGGCCGCGTCCTGCGCGCTCTCGATCGCGGGCGGAGTCGGTGCGTCGATCGGAGCGCCGCCGCGGGAGAATGTGGGGGTGTGCTTGAGGAACGGCGGATTCGGACGTCGCACCGCGCCGGTTCCTTCCACCGTCGTGACGACCAGTCCGTCGAGCGCGCAGACCGGCCGCAGACAGGAGTTGATTGCGCGATGTTCCGGCTTCGCCGCGGCGGGGTCCCATCGCGAGAGGATCACCGTGCATCCGCCGCACCCCCCTTCGCCGCATGGTTTTTTCGGCCCCACCAGTCCGACCGCGGGCGAGCGGAGATAATCGATCAGCAGCAGATCGGGCGACGGATCCTCCAGCGTCACGGCGCGGCCGTTGAGGAAGAAAGTCACGCTACCGTCCACACATGGTTCCTCCTGCGTCGTCCGGGTTCGGGCTCGAAAAGAGGCGACCGCGCAGCCGGGTCTC
>JBOGJQ010000268.1:0-1513 GCA_050745405.1 Thermoanaerobaculia bacterium
TGCACCCGGTCCACGGCCGCGCGCGCTACCGTCTCCATGTCGATCAGCTTCTGCTCTTCTTCCTGCGCCAGCGCCTCGAGCGCTTCCGGCACGCGCAGCTTGCGCTTCTTCGTCCGGCCCTGGAACAAACCGGGGAGCATGTCCTTGACGTTGATGTCCACCTCTTCGATGGAGGACCCGGCAATGATCTCGAACGACGGAAACGACTTTTCGCGGACGTCGATTTCGACCTGCTTCTGATCCAGACGCCCCTGCCGAAGCTGGTCGCGAAGCTTTTCGCGCGTGCGTTGTGCCTGATCGCGGACGGCCGCCGCCTGCTCGTCGTAGTCCGGGCCCGGCGGCAGCGGAGGCAGCAGCAGATCGAGGACGCGCTCCTCAGCCGACTGGCGGGCCTTCTCGTGGACCTCCGCCCGGCGTTCCTCGCGAATCATCTCGACGGCCAGCTCCACCAGATCGCGAACCATCGATTCGACGTCACGCCCGACGTAGCCGACCTCGGTGAACTTCGACGCTTCGATCTTGAGGAAGGGCGATCCGGTCATGCGGGCGAGGCGGCGCGCGATCTCGGTCTTTCCGACGCCGGTTGGCCCGATCATGATGATGTTTTTCGGCGCGATCTCGTCGCGCAGCTCGGGAGGGAGCTGCTGCCGGCGCCAGCGGTTGCGGAGGGCGATCGCGACCGCGCGCTTCGCGGCGTTCTGCCCGACGATGTACTGGTCGAGCCGTTCGACGATCTCTTTCGGAGTGAGCGTGTCGGCGCGCGCGGTGTCGCCGGGAAGGATGATGACCATGATCAGAGCGTTTCGACGGTGAGATGATCGTTCGTGTAGATGCAGATCGAGGCGGCGACGCGCATCCCTTCGGCGGCGATCTCTTTCGCCGTCAGATTCGTGTGCGAGAGAAGCGCCCGCGCCGCTGCCAATGCGAACGGCCCGCCCGATCCGATCGCGAGGAGGCCGTCGTCCGGCTGGATGAGATCGCCCGTGCCCGACAGGAGGTACGAGCGCTCGCGGTTCGCGACGATGAGAAACGCCTGGAGCTGACGGAGGTACTTGTCGAGCCGCCAGTCTTTCGCGAGCTCGACGACGGCGCGTTCCATGTTCCCGTGGTACTCCTCGAGCTTTCCCTCGAAGCGGGAGAAGAGGGCGAACGCGTCGGCGGCCGAGCCGGCGAACCCGGCGAGGATCTCGTCGCGGTAAAGGCGCCGGACCTTCGACGCGCCGTGCTTCATGACCGTGTTGCCGATGGTGACCTGCCCGTCGCCGGCCATGGCGACGGCGCCGTCGCGCCGGACGCAGAGGATTGTGGTGGCGTGGATGTCCATCGGGCGGATCCTATCGCAGGGTGCGCGGTCCCGCGCCCTTTCAGGGCGCATGGATTTCGAATCCTTCCACGTTCCGGGGGCAGCGCGCTTCGCGCTCGCCCCCGGCTACTCTCCGGCGTCCTTCGGACGCTCCCCCCGGCTACTCTCCGGCGTCCTTCGGACGCTCCCCCCGGCTGGTATGGAGTGACC